>NZ_JADBTF010000499.1:0-12282 GCF_020246295.1 Microcystis sp. M090S1
GCTGAATAAATGTGAAATGTAGGCAAGGTAAGGGTTTTGTGGCTTTACGAGCGAAACAGGTGCAAGATTTTGAGAGAATCGTGCTTCAAAACCTTGCGTCTTCATCGGCCTGCGTCCTGTAGGGGCGAAGCATTCGGACAGAAAATCTACGGTTTCACCGATAGGTTATTGCCCGAATGCTTCGCCCGTACTTTTTGCCGCAAACCCTAATTAATCACAGATATTTTTGACTTCTGGAATTGAGCAGTTCCAGGGTTCTCTCCTGCCAGAGTCTGAATTTAACTTTGTCCAATTACTGATTAGGGAAAGGGGTAGATTTAGAAAACCTAACCCTTCCAAATATTTACTGGACTCTGGAAATATTACCCGCTTTAATCCAACCTTCGCGACCATCGGACAGACGTATGCGCTGCCATTGGCCATCGCTGCTGGTTCCCACCACACTGACTTTAGTATTGTAATCGAGACCGCCGAGACGAGTCGATTCACTGGTAGGTTCAGAGCGCAGACTTAAACCGCTTTGCCATGTCACCCGCGCTTGATAACCCTCGGATGTGGCTTCTCTTTTTCTTGCTTCGGGACTGGGTTTCGGGGAAGCTTTTGGTGCTGGTGCAGCTGTGGGAGACTCTTTCACTTCAGCTTGGGGTTGTTCTTGGACGGGAGTAGTAGGGATGGGAGAAGGTTTGACGGCGGTTTTTTCCTCCTTAGTTTCCTCTTTTTTCTCCTCGGTAAAGACGGGTTTAGGAGGATTAGAATTCATACCGGAGAGAAGCATATAGGCGACAGCAGTAGCCCCACCGACCAAAATCGCCACTCCCATGACAAAACCGAGCATAAATTGCAATAAACCAGATAAACGCTTCATATTGGTGCTAAATTAACTGCTAGAATTGACATTAAAACGATCATCGCGAGAGGCTAAACGAGCTTTACCGGACTTTGCCCAATCCTGTAGAAATTGAATCTGTTCTTGGGCAGTGCGAGCCAGGGGTATAATCTGACTAGCGGCCTCAAGCACATCATCGGTGCTAAAGTCGCGATTTTGACTAAAACCGATGTGCATCGCTTCCACGATGGTTTGTTCGATTTCTGCCCCCGAAAAATCGGGAGTTTCGTAGGCTAGTCGCTTTATATCATAACTTTTTAGATTATGGGGCCGGACTTTCCCTAAATGAACGCTAAAAATCTCCTCGCGGGACTTTTGGCTAGGTAGTCCGACAAAAAATATCTCATCGAAGCGTCCTTTTCGCAACATTTCCGGGGGCAGAGATTGGATGTTATTAGCTGTAGCGACGACAAAAACCGGCGATTGTTTCTCGGCTAACCAAGTGATAAAAGTCCCGAAAACCCGCCCGGTGGTTCCCCCGTCGCCTTTTCCCTCCGCTCCGGCGAAAGCTTTATCGATTTCGTCTATCCACAGCACACAGGGAGCTAAAGCTTCGGCGAGATTAATCATCTGACGGGTACGCGATTCCGATTCTCCCACCAATCCGCCAAATAAACGCCCCACGTCTAGACGCAGTAAAGGCAAGTGCCAATGATGGGAAATAGCTTTCGCTGTCAGGGATTTACCCGTCCCTTGAATTCCCACCAATAGTAAACCCCGGGGATTGGGTAAACCGTAGGCGCGGGCGCGTTCACTAAAAGCACCACCGCGACGAATCAGCCAATCTTTGAGATTATCTAGGCCGCCGATGTCAGAAATCTGCTCTGTGGCGGGATAAAAGTCCAATATCTGGGTTTGACGAATCGATTGGCGTTTTTCTGCCAAAATTAATTCCACGTCCTCTGGCTCAATTTTGCCGTGACTGGCTAAACATTTGGCTAAAACCCGACGAATTCTCTCTAGGGATAATCCTTGGGCAGAAAGCACTAATTCATCGAGGAGTGGTTCTTTGACGGGTTGTCCGGTGGCAGCGATTAATCGCTGGATTTCCTGTTTAATTTCTTCGCCACTGGGGAGGGGAAAATCGACGACGGTGATTACTTCGGTTAGATCCGAGGGGATAGACAGTTCGGGAGCGACGATAATTAGGTTTTTGGGCTGAGATTTCAGGGAACGGGCAAGATTTCGCAATTTTCTGGCGATGGCAATATCTTCTAAAAAGCGCTGGAAATCGCGTAAAATTATGATCGCGGCGATGTTAGTCGGCAGCTTTTCGACGAATTCAAGAGCTTGCAGGGGATTACGCCGAGCAAAGTTCTCATTATTGGGATTATCTTGATAACCATCCACGAAATCCCAGACATAGACAGCACGGTTATGGCTCTGTTTGGCAATATCGGCGATCGCTTTTTCGAGACGTTCCTCTTCTAGGGTGGTAATATAGATGAGAGGATAGCGCGCCCGCAGCAGTAATTCAAATTCTTCACCAAAGCTCATAGCTATTCGTCTATAGTTTTTGCTATTTAGGGCTTGCTGAATAAATCTAAAAACCTTGCTGGATAAGACTTTTAGACTTTTTGTCAATCCAAAAGTACCGGACCTGGGAGTGAGCGGGGGGAAAATTCAGGTACTTTTTCCCTGAAAATTAGGTAATTGACCAGATGAAAATCGGTAAAACCCTACACCCCACACCCCACACCCCACACCCTGCCCCCACGAAAAACTTTTTCAGCAAACCCTATTTATATCGTCATCAGAAAATATAGCAGTTAGCCGTCTATTAGATATTTTAGTACAAATGCTCGGACTTGTGTTCTAAATGTTCCACAAGTGCTTCGCCATCGTTCCGCTTATCTTCATGAGACCCCTGTTTAATTCTATTTTTTTACCCTTAAGTATTTCTACTTATTTCTAAAGTTAGATGCTCCCGTGTTTTCTTAAATGTATGGTAGAGGCATCTTGCCTTAGTCGGGATTAACCTTCTGTTATAGCGGTAAGCGCTTGAGTGAGATACAGACCAAGCTTTGCCTAGCATGGTTTATAGCTCGTGACACTGTACCTCATACGACTGCACACCGCTATAATAACTCGAACTACTTAGAAAGTTTAATCAACTTGTGAAATACAAAGACTAGGAACAGACTAACCCAAAAATCAGAAGAGAAACTGTAATTGAATATAGACATCAAAGTTCCATACAATAAAATCAATAAATAAGCCAGGCTATACAAATTACTGGTCTTTATCCAATTTGTATAAAAACATGAAGTCAGATATCCTAAGATAAAAGACAATATAAATACACCAAACTCTCTTCCGTCAATGTAAAAAAAATAAATCATTGTGTAAAAAGCATTACCTAATTGTATATTGCCATCCAAACCGACCCCGCCTTTTCCTACTTCTACAAATTTATCTAGATTTTCTCTCAATTCTGGCAAAATGCTAACCATTCTATCATCAAATACCGTCTTATATATAAGATCCCAGAAGAAACCAATGCCACTTAAACTAGCTGTCCCATAGGTTATTTGTTGATTTAAAAAAGAATACTTATTCTCAATTTCAGAATTTAATAGGGCAAAGCCAATTGTATGATACCTTATTAAAAAATCCCAGATAATTTCTAAAATATTATGATTTGATCCTTGCAATCTAATACTAGATATTATTGATATAATAAAAACTAATAACAAAATAAAAAAAACAATATATTTTTTAGTACTTTTGATCTTGACTTCTTTCAAAAAATCAATAGCTTTATTTGTAAATTGTCCAGAAAAACAAAATTCAGTTATAATCAAAAGAAATATTGGTAAGTAAATTGCAAACCGACCCAACATCATAACTGCCTGAAATGAATTCACAATCAATGAAAAGGCAAAATATCTCTTTTTTCCCTGGCTATACATAACTATAACAGAAATAATAGTAAACATAAACAGAATACCAGGAATGACATGCAAATATAAAAATGCTATGTATTTATGCCCATACAATATACTTTCTTGACCTCCTACACCAAATGCGGCTCTTCTGTATCCTGAAGTACCTAATGTTCTAAAAATATTTATTGCTTTTATAAAAAATGGAAATATGGCAACAAAAAGAATAGGATAACCTAAATCTAGAAGCAACTTAAATTTCTTCTGAAAAATTAAATACGAAGAATGAAAATTAATGTATTTTTTATATTTTATTCTTTTTGAATAAACCAAAGCTCCTAAAGTGTATGAAAGTAGCATCAAAATAACAAGAGACTGCGTACGCCAACCTGGTATATAAATTCCTGTAAGACTAAAGTTAGCGATAAAAAGCCACCCACCCCACCAAACGGTCATGAAAGTAATGGGATTAGCTACCCTTTTAAATTTTAGATAAGATAAAAATACACATATAGAAACAAATATAGGAATCAAAAATATAAAAATTGTAGTACCTTCAAACAAATTCATCATTTTTTTATATCCTATACTATTAAGTTCAATTTGTAGTTTTTGTGTTTATATACAGCAACCATATTTTGATTTTGATAGGCAAATATTTCACAAAAGATAGGGCTGTATGTATCTAACGGTAAAAAGTGATTCGGTAACATCCTAAATTCCTAAATAGGGCTCTTCGGTAATTGTTATGCAATGGACGGGGGTTATAAGGGATGGAACCCTTATATAGAAAGGCATTTAGCGATTTTTGTCAATTGTTTTTGTCTAGAGCGAACTAATCAATTAAGTCTCTTGCGAGATAAGGATTTAAAGGATTTAGTCGATTTATGCCCCCCTATCGAACCATACCAAGTAACGAAGAACCCTAAATAGTTGATAATCTTCTAGCAAGTCGTAAAAATCCTTAAAGAAAGTCCTGCTAAAAATGTTCATTTCATTAAACTCAAAATGGATAATCTCAATGATACCTTTTTTAAGAGCTTCCTTCAAACCTTCAAAGACGCTGTACTCATTACCCTCAACGTCAATTTTAAGCCGGCTTACTTTTTGTATATTCTGTTCTGAAATAAAGCTATCTATATCGATAATATCAACTATATGTGAAACTGAATTACACTGACGAAGCTCGTTAATATAGCGGTAAGCGCTTGAGTGAGATACAGACCAAGCTTTGCCTAGCATGGTTTATAGCTCGTGACACTGTACCTCATACGACTGCACACCGCTATAACTAAATTAACAGAAGGTTAATTAGATTAAGCTTTAGCTAATTAAATTAAATTAGCCTACCAGGGGTGACAAAAGTTAGTCACTGGTTCGCCCCTTCTTTGCTGTCAATTAATTTCAGCCTTTCTCACAACCATTCCCTAGGGGGGTTAAATTCATGTTTAAACTAGCTTCAGACTTTTTATCTTTAGATTTTCTCCGCCAACAAAATCAGAAAAATAAGCCAGAAAGTCAATTTAACTCTTTGCCAATTTCTCAAATCACGAAAGAGGGTAAAGTTTTAGCGATAATTCTCCGACGAGAGTTTAACCAAGAGGGGATTCATTTCCTAACTCCCGATGATTTTTCCCAACAGTTGGCCTATATGAGACACCCGACGGGAAAAAGTATTATGCCCCACGTTCATAACAAAGTACAACGGGAAGTATTTTTTACCCAGGAAGTCTTAATTATCAAAAGAGGAAAACTGCGGGTAGATTTCTATGATGACGACCAACAATATCTAGAAAGTCATATATTGAGAGATGGGGATGTGGTTTTGTTGATACAAGGTGGTCATGGTTTCCAAGTCTTAGAAGAAGTAGAAATGATTGAAGTAAAACAAGGTCCCTACGTTGGTAATCAGGATAAAACTCGCTTTACAGGAATTGAGGAAACTGTGGTTAAAATGGCGGGAGCAGAGATAGCATGAGTAGCTTTATTCCCGTCAATGAGCCACTACTTGCGGGCAAGGAAAAACAGTATCTTAACGAATGTATTGATAGTGGTTGGATTTCTTCGGAAGGTCCCTTCGTTCAGAAGTTTGAAGAAAATTTTGCCCTCGCTGTTGGGCGAAAGTATGCCGTTTCCGTGTGCAATGGTTCTATGGCCTTAGAAGCGGCCATCGTCGCTTTAGGAATTGGTTCGGGGGATGAGGTGATTCTCCCCACTTTTACCATCATTTCCTGCGGAGCTGCCATTGTCAAAGCCGGGGCGATTCCCGTGGTCGTGGACTGCGAAGCGCAGACTTGGAACATGGATATCGGGCAGATAGAGGCAAAAATCACGCCCCGCACTAAAGCGATAATGGTGGTTCATATCTACGGATTACCGGTGGCAATGACTCCAGTTTTAGAATTAGCTCAAAAATACGGTTTAAAAATTATTGAAGATGCGGCGGAAATGCACGGTCAAACCTATCAAGGTAAACCCTGTGGTAGTTTCGGTGATATCAGTATCTTTAGTTTCTATTCCAACAAACATATTACCACTGGGGAAGGGGGCATGATTGTCACCAACCAAGAGGATATTTTTGAGCGTTGTCGTTCCCTGAGAAATTTATATTTTCAGCCCCAACGACGTTTTATTCACGAAGAACTGGGCTGGAATCTGAGGATGACTAATCTGCAAGCGGCAGTGGGTTTAGCACAATTAGAACAGCTAGAAACTTTTGTCCAGCGCAAGAGAAAAATGGGCAGACGCTACAGGGAATTATTGCAAAATATCCCCTGTCTAGAATTGCCTCTACCTCAAACTGATTATGCCGAAAATATTTATTGGGTTTATGGTATTGTTCTCAAAGATGAGGTTAACTTTGATGCTATGGAAGCGATGAAACGCCTCAAAGAACATCAGATTGGTACGCGTCCTTTTTTCTGGTGTATGCACGAACAACCGGTATTTCACAAAATGGGATTATTGCAAAATGTTTCCTGTCCCGTGGCTGAAAGACTGGCGCGCAGGGGTTTTTATCTGCCTAGCGGTTTAGCTCTCACGGACGAGCAAATTGAGCGAGTGGCCCAAGCAGTTCAGCAAGTTTTTGCTGAGGCTGAGTAGGGATGAAAAATTGATGAAAATTTTTTGAATAAAAACCGACTTTTATGATAATTGGCACGGAGTTTTTATCTTGGGTAGTAATTGCCTCTGGTTGCTTTTATTCCCTATATCTATGTATTTCAGTTCCCAAGGATGTTTTTTTTAATGGCGATGGGGCGCTGAAAGCTTTACTAGCTCGTCAGCTAAGTAGTGGTCAATGGCGATTTGACTTAGTTGAGCGCGCAGAAGCTTGGGTTACTCGTCTTTGGCAAGAGGGTTTATACAGTTATCGCCCCCCTTTTGTTTACTACTTAAATCAACGTTATTATATCTCCTTTCCTTTTCCATTCTCTTTGCTAACTTCCCTTTTTTATAAACTTTGGGGTTATCGTGGGTTTTACTTGATTCCCCTCCTATCAATTTGGGTATTGTGGCTCAGTTTTTCGAGAGCAATTCCCGCTTTTTCCCTAGACAGTTGGGGTGGTCTTTTGGGATTAGTTATTTTGATTTTTGCTTCTCCCTTAACTCTATACAGTGCCATATATTGTGAACATACCCTCGCTGTTACTTTAGGATTTTTGGGAATTGTTATCGCTTTTTTTCTACCCGATACAGCTAATAGTGGCTGGCTGCCCAATTTATTAGGCGGATTTCTAGTGGGTTTATCGGTATGGTTCCGCTCCGAATGTCTGGCCCTAGTGGCAACTTTAACTTTATTAGTTTTCTTGGGGTTAACTCCAGAACAAACCTCAATTTTTGCTTGGTATTCAACCGAGCAAAATCTTAATTTTTCTGAATTTCTGCTAACCAATCGAATAGCTTTTGTTTTTGTGCTAGGTATGATTGTTAGTGTGTTTGTACTGTGGTTGTGCAATAAGTTAATTTATAATCGTTTTCTAGGAGTTCACGCTCTGTTAGTCCTTGAGGAGTTTTCTTGGAAAAAACGTATTCAAGAAGCCCTGACCAGTTTTTATCAGTTGAATAGCTCTTTTTTGCTGCATTTTCCTATCTGTATAATTCCCTTAGCTTACTTGCTCACTTGGAGCGGTCAACAATTGAATTTTGCCAGGGATATTCCCGTAACTTTAATTAGTGTAATGGCGATTATCATCTTGGCTGTTCTCGTCAATCTTCGCTGGCAAGGAATGGTCAAAACCAAGGCGTTAGTCAAGGACAATATCATTTACTTCCTGATACTTTTAGCTAGTTGTTATCTATTTGACATGGGCAATCTATCTCTAGATAAACAAATGCTTTTTGTCTATGCTCTCTATTTTATCTACACAGTAGGGGTGTCTTGTTTGGTCGATATTGCCCCGGGAGAAGTCATGGTGGGAGGGAAACAATGGGGACCGCGATATTTATTGCCTCTTATCCCCTTTGTTACCTTATTAACGGTGGAACAAGTAAAAATTATAGGAGCGAACCAAGAAGTTTTACTAGCCAAGGGAAGCTTGGTTTTACTGTTAATCTTACTGGCAATAGCTGTCTATAAAAACATTTATCAAGGTGGAGAATTTTTCTATAAAACCCATCAGGGGATAGCACCAGCTATCAAAAGCATAGAAGAGGATACTAATTCTATTGTTGCCTTTTCTCATCAATATGCGGCACAAGTTTTGGGTTTTGGTTTGGAGAAACAAAAAACTTTCTTCCGTGTGGAAGATAGTCAAGCCATGGTTAAACTATGCCAAGAATTAGTCAGTCAAGGATTGTCTAGTTTTCCCTACGTTTGCTATCCCTATCGCCCTTGTCAACTCTTACAATCCCCACCGGAAGAACTGGAATTTAGCCAAGATGGACAAAAGTTTCAAATTGGCATGAATCGCTCTGGAATCATTGGTAAGTATCCTTTCTATGAAATAGTTATATCTGCTTCTGAGACAGGTTTACTAGCCCAAAAATCTGAGGATAAGCCCACAATTACTCCAGCAGCTAATGATTTAGTCTGTACGATTTTACCCACTTATAACGAGCGAGATAATATTAGTCAATTAATTGAACGTTTACTAGCTAGTGTTCCTAGTCCTTATTTAGTGCTAGTGGTGGATGATAATTCTCCCGATGAAACTTGGCAGATAGTAGAAGATTTAGCCAAACAATATCCCACTCCTCCCCAAGATTCGCAATTCCAATCGGGGGTAATTTTGTGTCGCAGAATCGACGAGAAAGGGTTAACTTCGGCTCTACAGAGAGGTATTGACGACGCAATTAATCTGTATGGGGCTAAAATTATTACTTGGATGGATTGTGATTTGTCTATGCCTCCAGAAGATGTGCCCCAATTAATCACACCGATTCGAGCTAAAAAAGCTGATATTGCCCTAGGTTCTCGTTGGATTCCGGGGGGTGATGATGTTGCCCACGGACTGATGGCCCGGATGTTAAGCTGGATTATTAATCGCATGGCCATCGTGATGCTAGGCAATCAAGTTCACGACTATACCAGTGGTTTTATTGCCGTTCGTTCTCAGGTTTTAGAAAAAATTCGCTTAAAGGGAGATTATGGAGAATATTGCATTGATTTATTAACCCGTGCCAATCGTTTGGGTTATAAGTTAGTGGAAGTTCCTTATCTTTGCGTTCCCCGCATTTATGGTGAGAGTAAAACTGGAATTAATCTCTGGGATTATTTGTCAAAAGGACGGAAATATGTGGTCACTATTTGGCAATTGTGGCAAGAAAGATAAGACAATCATCTCTTTTTTTAACTAGAATTAGTGATTCTGTAGTTATCCTCTAATTGTTCAACTCTAGGAGCTAAAGTTATGAAGAAAATGTTTACTTTTTGGCCTTGGTTAGCTACCGTTGGTGTGGCCTGGTCTTTGGGGTTTTTTTATAACGTACACTACGGGGGTGAATTAAAGTGGCTCCTACAAATGTACGAACAAAAAGCCTCTTTTGCCAAGCAGATAGATGCACCGAGACGAATAATTTTTGCGGGGGGGTCGGGGGTAAATTATAGTATTAACTCTCAATTCCTAGAACAAGAACTAAAAATCCCAGTTTTTAACTTTGGTTTACAGGGAGATTTGGGATTAAATGTCATCTGCCCAATTATTTTAGAGCAGGTACGTCCGGGGGATATAGTAGTTCTCATTCCTGAATATTTGATGTTACTGGATGATGATGGTATTGGTTATGGTGATGGTTTATTTGGTTCGGTTCCCTTTAGTGTTGCTATTGGAAAACCGGGTTTAGGAAATATACCCTTAGAACAATTAGTTTCCGAGACTTGGTTAATGGGAGTTCCTAGTTTACGCGCTATAGTAAAAACTGCTGTTGATGTTATGCAAACAGGAAAAGCTAGGGGTTATTTATCAGATCCAATCACAGAAAAAGGAGATCCTACCGTAGTCAAAAAGCGTACAGGTAAATGGTGGGCTAGAACATTCGATCAACCTATTTCTCAATACTCCCTCAAACGCATCGCTCAATTTCAAGAGGAGTTAAAAGCTAAAGGTGCTGATTTAGTAGTTTCTCTCTCTTGGGTTTATGCTAAGACGGATGAAACTACTGTAAAAAATGTTAAAAAAACTATTGAAGAATTGTCTAATATAGTACCTTTAATCTACAATCCAAAAACTCTTAATCTGCAAACAGATTCTAGTTTATTTGCCGATACCCATGAGCATTTATTACCGGAAGCAAGAATAAGACGCTCTAGGGAACTGGTGCAACAACTGCGTCCTATAATTCAGGGAAAAACTACTCAAAATCATCGAATTATTTCTATTCTCAATCGATAATTGAAAATTAGATAAAACTTTTGTACTAGCAGTAATTTGGGATGGAGATAGCAGGGAATTGATTTAACCGGCAAAATTACCGTAAATTTCCCTGAATTTATTCAATTTTATTTTTTGGAATTGTTCTTCCTTCAATAAAGGTTCTTTTCCTCTCGGATGTTCCTGACTCTTTTTCTTGAGATTTTAACTCCTTCTTTTCCTAATTCGTTAAAGCTTTTGATAATTTGGGTTCTTCGGTTTGTGTTATGCAATGGACGGGAGTTATAAGGGGTGAAACCCTTATATAGAAAGACATTGCTTCGATTTTTGCCAATTGTTTTCAATCTAGAACGAGCTAATCAATTAAGTCTTTTGCCAGATAAGGATTTAGCCGATTTTTGCCCCCTGATCGAACCATACCAAGTAACGAAGACCCATAATTTTAAAACTATATTGATGATCTAATCCGAGAGCTACTGCCGCATTTTTGATTGTCGATCCTCAAGATATTTTACCTAACCAGTGCCATCTTTTTGTTGCCACCGAATCTTGACTTGCTTTATATCTATCTTTCATTTGCTCTGAACTTGGATGTGCGGCTAAGTAGGCTTTTTTGGGCATTTTATCTCCTCGTCCTTACTCTTCTTATGATACTAAATCCGGTTATTAAAGACTGATTATTTATTCCTCCTGTTGCCTCTTGCCTTTTGCCTTTTGCCTGTCCTAATAAGTAGCCTATACTCAACGGATTTAGTATGATAACAGGATTTGCTATTACCCCTCGCTCAAATTTGTGCTACTATGGAAGGTAATATCGAGGATTTAATTTCTTGGCCTCCTAGTGCTAATCATTGGGTAAAACCCTTATAATTACTAGAATATGAAGATAAGCTGAAAGATTCCCCGTTTGCAATTATTATGTATGAATAATGTTATTGACCATGATCGTTTATTTAAGGAATTAATTGCGACTTTTTTTGTTGAATTTATTCAGTTGTTTTTTCCTGAGATTATTAATTATTTAGAGCCTAATCAGATCACATTTTTAGACAAAGAAGTCTTTACCGATGTCACGGAAGGAGAAAAGTATGAAAGTGATTTAGTCGCCCAAGTGCAATTTCGAGGACAATCATCATTTTTCTTAATTCATCTAGAAGCACAGTCTAGCTCTCAACCGGAATTTAATCGGCGAATGTTTACTTATTTCGCTCGTCTGCATCAAAAATTTGCCTTACCAGTTTATCCGATTGTCATATTCTCCTATGATCGTCCGCAAAAAGAAGCAATTCGTCAATACAAAATTGAGTTTCCTGACTTAAAAGTGTTAGAATTTAACTATCAAGTTGTCCAGTTAAATCGCTTGAATTGGCGAGATTTTCTCGATCAAGCTAATCCCGTCGCCGCCGCTTTGATGGCCAAGATGAAAATTGCCCCTCGGGATAGAGCAAAAGTTAAGGCAGAATGTCTAAGATTATTGGTAACATTAAGATTAGATGCTGCTAGAATGCAATTGATTTCAGGCTTTGTCGATACCTATCTCAATCTCAACTCGTCCGAGGAGATAGAATTTCAACAGGAGATTAGCACATTTATTCAACCCGAACAGGAGGGAGTTATGCAGATTACCACCAGTTGGATGCGCCGCGGTTTAGAACAGGGTTTAGAACAGGGTTTAGAACAGGGTTTAGAACAGGGTTTAGAA
>NZ_JADBTF010000005.1:0-16344 GCF_020246295.1 Microcystis sp. M090S1
CCTACAAGAGCTGCTATGCAGTGCCTTCGGCATCGCACTGAAACAGTCCAGTAGGGTGTGTTAGCGTTAGCGTAACGCACGAATTTTGAACATTAGATAAGGTGCGTTACATTTCATTAACGCACCCTACAAGATCGCTACAAGATCGCACTGAAACAGTCCAGTAGGGTGTGTTAGCGTTAGCGTAACGCCCGAATTTTGAACATTAGATAAGGTGCGTTACATTTCATTAACGCACCCTACCAGATCGCACTGAAACAATCGCTGTAGGGTGTGTTAGCGTTAGCGTAACGCCCGAATTTTGAACATTAGATAAGGTGCGTTACATTTCATTAACGCACCCTACCAGATCGGCGATCGCAATAGTGATCGCGTGTGTCCAAATACCCTTGTGGGGGCAAAATCTACCCTAAATCCCGAAAAAGATGCTTTACATCTCACCAAAACTTAGCGATTAGGGAAATTGGGAAAGCGAGTGCGGCATCCGCGATTGATCAAGCCATACCATCCCCAAGCGGCACATTCAATCGGGCGAGTCTCTTGAGGTCGGGAAACAACCGTATAGTCACAAGAGACATAGCCGTTACTGTCGCTATCTATTGCCTGACAGTTCGCTCCTTTTAGGTCTTCTCTAAGAACGGAATTAACATGGTCTCTCAGTTGATTTTCGGCAAAACTCCTGCCCAAAAAAATCTGTCCTAGGAAAGAAACGGCGCTGATTGCGAGAATGCCGACAATAATAGTATTGACTAAGAGTTCAATTAGGGTGAAACCTTTGTTAGCCTTCTTGTTGGCGATTTTGAGCAGCAGTTTGGTTTTGAAGTTAGCGTTCATGATTTTTCCTGAGTACAGGTGTTGGATTTGCTTCTGAACAATAAAACTGTTTCTATTCGTTTATTTAGGCTGAAGAGGCTTAACTATGCGTGAAATTTAAATTTCTTTACAAAAAGCTGGATGCCAACTATAGCAGTTATCTTAGCGTTGGGTTTCATGCTTCAACCGTTCGGCAAAAGATCACGGCCGAAGCCCAACCTACGTTCATCTTATATTTAATTCCACCCACCCACTTAGGACTTGTATTAGGGAACGCACCCTACAGCGATAGCGTACTACTACGCAGTGCCTTCGGCATCGCACTGCCCCCCCCTAATTGAGCGCCACCAATCGGCGTGATTCGTAATTATGCGGCAACCACTGACAATGAGCGGCAAGTCTCTTCTGATAGTATTGCCGATCGAGAATGGATCGGGAAGAGATCGCCAAAATAGTTTAAAAATCGGCCGAGAATTTCTAGGATAGAAGTAAAGACCATCCTTGCCTACTTTTTCTATGATCCTAGCCGCCGAAACTGGACTAAAAACCGCTACTCTAGACGTAAAAGGCATGAAATGCGCCGGCTGTGTTAGTGCCGTAGAACGACAACTCAGCCAAAATCAAGGGGTAAAATCGGCCCAAGTTAACCTAATCACGGAAATTGCCGTGATTGAATACCAACCAGATGCGATCGCACCAGAGCAATTAGCCGCAAAATTAACCGCGATTGGATTCCCCACCCAACCGCGCAGCTCATCGACTCCCCTTTCTCAACAAAATCAACGGCTGCAAAACCAGCAAAAAGAACAGCAACAACAATTATACCGATTAGCGATCGCTTGTTGTTTACTGGTTTTTTCCCTGATTGGTCACTTACACCACATCGGGGGACCAGAAATCCCCATCCTTCAAAGTATTGCTTTTCACTGGACTTTGGCCACCCTAGCCATTTTATTCCCCGGCCGCGATATTTTCATCGATGGTTGGCGCGGATTACGGCACGGGATGCCAAATATGAACACTCTCGTTAGTTTAGGCACAGGTAGCGCCTATATAGCCAGTTGTTTGGCTCTTATCTTCCCTAATCTCGGTTTAGAGTGCTTTTTCGATGAACCAGTCATGCTGTTAGGGTTTATTCTCCTCGGACGGACTCTAGAAGCGCATTCCCGTCATCGCGCGGCCGCAGACCTAGAAGCGCTTACTTCCCTACAACCGGCAGTGGCTCACCTAATTGGTAGTACAGATGACCGTGTGGGCGTGGCCATTCCCGTGGAACAGTTGCGCGTCGGGGAATGGGTGCGTGTCTTACCCGGGGAAAAAATTCCCGTGGATGGGGAGATTATTCAGGGAAGAACCACGGTAGATGAAGCTTTGTTAACGGGGGAATCGCTGCCGGTGGTCAAGGAAATGGGAGATCTAGTCATTGCCGGCAGTTTCAATCTCTCCGGTGCGATCGCCGTACAAACTCGTCAGGTGGGGACCGATACCACCCTAGCTAAGATTATCGCAGCTGTGGAATCAGCCCAAACTCGCAAGGCCCCGGTACAGAAGATAGCGGACCGGGTAGCGGGTTATTTTGCCTACGGAGTCATGATAATTGCCCTAATTGTGCTGCTCTTTTGGTATTTTTGGGGAACTAGGCTTTTTCCAGAGGTGTTAGGGTCAACCACAGGACACCACGAGATGATTCAACCCACTTCTCCCTTACTTTTGTCCCTAAAATTAGCGATTTCTGTGCTTGTGGTCGCTTGTCCCTGCGCTCTCGGTTTAGCCACACCGACGGCCCTACTGGTGGGAACCAGTTTAGCAGCCGAAAGGGGTATTTTGATTAAAGGGGGCGATGTTTTGGAAACCGTCTCGCGACTGCAAACGGTGGTTTTTGACAAAACGGGAACCCTTAGCCAAGGTCATCCGGAAATTACCGATTGTTTGAGTTTTTCTATCCTTAATCCCCTGGAAATTCAACAATTAGCGGCAGTAGTAGAGAGTGGTACTAATCATCCTCTCGCTCGGGCGATTTTAGACGCGGTTACTCCCCCTACTAACCTGACGGGGGAAGATTTTCAAACTGTGGCCGGATTGGGAGTTTCGGCAAGGGTGCAGGGGTCGAAAATTGTTCTGGGAAATCGGCAATGGTTGGCGCAGAACGGCATTAAAATCGATGAAACTATCTGGGGGATTCAAGAGCTTTTACAAGCGGGTAAAACGGTGATTTATCTGGGTATGGAAGAACAATTACTCGGCGCGATCGCTTTTCAGGATCGATTGCGTCCCGATGCTCAAACAACCGTGAATCAGTTGCAAAAACTCGGTTTAGAGGTGATTTTACTCAGTGGAGATCGCCAAGAAGCGGTGACAGCGATCGCTAATAGTTTGGGTATTAGCCAATTTTATGCCCAAGTTGCTCCCACCGAAAAATCCGCCTTAATTGCCGACCTACAGACAAAAGAGGGCAAAATCGTGGCTATGGTCGGGGATGGTATCAATGACGCTCCTGCACTAGGACAGGCTAACATCGGTATTGCTCTGGCCAGTGGCACGGAAGTGGCCATAGAAACGGCCGGGATCGTTTTAATTAGCGATCGCTTAGAGGATGTGGTGCAATCTCTGCATTTAAGTCTGGCCACATGGCAAAAAATCCGACAAAATCTTTTTTGGGCTTTGGGTTATAATACCTTTGCTATTCCCATTGCCGGTGGTTTATTACTGCCCCGTTGGGGTCTAGCTTTCAGTCCGGCCCTAGCAGCAGCTTTAATGGCTTTTAGTTCGGTTATGGTAGTGAGTAATTCCCTGCTTTTACGTCGTCAATTTCCCCCGCTCAAATCGACGAAGGAAGGCAAAAACTAAAGCAATTACCGATTTTTTCTCGATAAATCTATCAAGCACCAAAAAGAGCGGCTCTCTTATTCTTTGTGTGATAAGTTTCACTGATACAGGAGCGATCAATCTCTGTGTACTCTGTGTCTTTGTGGTTCGTTACCTAAGAGAGCCAAGATGGTATTTTGTCCCCGTCTTTGTCAGTTGACGGAGACAGGAACAAATCGGGTTAAGCGGTAATTCTGGTCAGGGATTGACCTTGATAATTTTTGGTAATAATCTGGTGAATAGATTCAAAAAATCGCCGACAACGATTATTAGTTCTCAGGGGCAATTCATGATTTTTTACCAATAAATCGATCTGAAGTTCCGAGCTAGTGGGAGGATGGATAAACAATTCCACTTTCACTAACTGGGGAAAGAGAGCATCGTTAGGAACTTCCGATAAAAGCAAGACATCGGTCCGGCGCTTGATGATTTCAAATTCACCCAAACTTAGGATATCATCGTATAAAAACCCGGTCTGATGAGGAGAAATTCCGACAAAATAGGAACAGGAATAGCGAGCCATGGCAGGGAAAAGATGATAGATTGGTCACGGTTAATCGGTCAAAATCAGGCCATTGAACTACTACAAAGAGCGCTTGAAATCAATTCGATCGCTCCCGCTTACTTATTCGCCGGCGCTAGGGGGATCGGACGCAATCTGGCCGCAAAATGTTTCTGTCAAGACTTGTTAACTAGAGATCGATCGCCAGAAACAAGGGAATTAATCCTGAAACGCTTTCTGGGAGGCAATCATCCCGATTTACTCTGGATTGAACCCACTTATCAACACCAAGGCAAACTGCTCACCGCAAAAGAAGCACAGGAAAGCAATCTCAAGCGTAAAGCCCCCCCGCAAATCCGCATCGAGCAAATTCGCGAGATTACTAACTTTTTAAGTCGTCCTCCCCTGGAATCGGCCCGCTCTGTGGTAGTGATCGAGCAAGCAGACACCATGACGGAATCGGCGGCAAATGCCCTCTTAAAAACGCTTGAGGAACCGGGAAAAGCCACTTTAATCCTGATTGCTCCCAGTCCATCCTCTTTACTACCTACTCTCGTTTCTCGCTGTCAACACATCCCTTTTCAGCGTCTTTCGGAAGAAAATCTCGCTCAAGTCCTCCGCTCTAACGGACACGCTCGCGTTCTCAATTATCCGGCAATTCTCGGTTTAGCCCAAGGTAGCCCCGGAGAAGCGATCGCCGCTTTAGAGTTTCTCGACAGTCTCCCCCAAGATTTACCGCGATCTTTGAGCAAGTTTCCCCTAAAACTCTCCCAAGCACTGGAATTAGCCAAAATTATCCCTCAAACTCTTGACACGGAAACCCAATTATGGTATGTGAGTTATCTTCAGTATGAGGATTGGCAACGACGACGAGAGCGATCGATTTTAGAAATCTTGGAAAAAACCCGCCGGCAGCTGTTAGCCTACGTTCAACCCCGTTTAGTCTGGGAATGCACTTTCTTGGCATTAGCCAAACTATCCACCGCCCAAAAGTCTTAAAATTGTTATATTTATCGATCGAGTGGGGAGAAAGACCTTGAAAATCAAATCCTTAGTTTTGCTGATTCTGTTAACCTTGACTACGGTTTTAGCTGCTTGTCAGGGAGGAAAAGAAGCCGAAGAACCGAAAACCGTCCCTACCACGGTAGAATCCCCCCAAAAAGACGAAGATAGCGATAAAGACGGGGAAAAGCAGCAAAAAGACGGTGATAATCAACGGGATAAAAAAGACGATGACGATGATGATGATGATAACTAAATTCCTAGGATAAAAAAATCGGGTGAGCTTTAACCCACCCGATCGCCTATAGATTGAAATCAACCTATAACTGTGGTACAAACTGTTCTTTTTCGGGAACGTAGGCGTATTCAGCCACAATCTGCCGGAATTCTTCCCCATTGATCGTTTCTTTTTCGATCAGCAGGTCCACCACTCGATCGATCACTTCGCGATGATCGCGGACAATTTGCCGAGAAATTTCATGGCAGTGTTCCACGATTGATCGCACCTGATCATCGATGCGAGTAGCGACCTTCTCAGAATACTCGGAACGAGTCATCAAACCGCCACCGAGGAACACTTCACCCCCCTGACTTTCTAGGGACAAAGGACCCAAATCGCTCATCCCGAAACGAGTCACCATCTGACGCGCCATATCAGAGACTTGCTGTAAATCGCCACCCGCACCGGTAGTCACCTCATCATAGCCGAAGATTTCTTCCTCGGCCGCCCGACCACCTAAAGCACCGGAAATCCGGGCCATTAACTGCGCTTTCGTGGTTAAACCCTGTTCTTCGTTGGGAGTGAACCAAGTTAAACCCTGGGCCTGTCCCCGGGGAATCAGAGTCACTTTCTGGACGGGATCGTGATCTTTTAAGAGCGTACCCACGATCGCATGACCCACTTCATGGTAAGCGATTAAGCGCTTGCTCTTGCTATCGACTAAAGGAGTGCCTTCCATACCGGCGATAACGCGATCTACCGCGTCATCTATCTCTAGGAGGGTAATGGCATCTTTACGACGACGAGCGGTTAAAATTGCCGCTTCGTTCAGTAAATTGGCTAAATCTGCTCCACTGAACCCCGGAGTGCGACGGGCGATCGCTTCGATGGAAACGTCGTTAGCCAGCTTTTTATTGCGGGCGTGAACGTCTAAAATCTCTAAACGACCTTTAAAATCGGGCGCATCGACGGTTACTTGGCGATCAAAACGGCCCGGACGCATGAGAGCGGAATCGAGAACATCGGGGCGGTTAGTGGCGGCAATGATGATAATTCCCGTATTACCCTCGAAACCGTCCATTTCTGTCAATAATTGGTTTAGGGTTTGTTCCCGTTCATCGTTACCGCCACCGATACCGGCACCCCGTTGACGACCTACCGCGTCAATTTCATCGATAAAGATTAAACAGGGAGCATTTTCCTTGGCTTTTTTGAACAAATCGCGCACGCGAGAAGCACCGACACCGACAAACATTTCCACAAATTCCGAACCGGAAATGCTGAAGAAAGGTACACCCGCTTCACCGGCGATCGCTTTAGCCAACAGGGTTTTACCCGTACCGGGGGGGCCAACTAAAAGGACTCCTTTGGGGATTTTGGCACCGACGGCGGTAAATTTCTCTGGTTGTTTGAGGAAAGTGACGACTTCTTGTAATTCTTCCTTCGCTTCGTCAATTCCCGCCACATCATCAAAGGTGATGCCGGTTTTTGCTTCCATCTGGAAACGGGCTTTTGATTTACCAAAACTCATCGCTTGACCCGGACCGCCGGGGATATTATTAGAACGGCGGAACAGGAAAAAGAGAGCGGCAATCAGCAAAAAGGGGAAAAGTAGATTACCGAGGAATCCCCACCAAGCGCCGTCATTCCGCATCGGGTGAGCATCGAAACTGATTTTAGAATCGCGTAAACGGGCGATTAAATCGGGGGAATTGGCCGGTAAATCGACCCGTAGGCGTTGTACTCGGTTTTCTAGTTCCGGATCCAGGGCCTGTACGATCGCGGTTCTGCCACCTTCGTAGAGATCGACGCTGACAACCCTACCACTGTCTAGGTATTCTAGAAAGCGTCCGTAGGTCATGCGGGTAGTGGCGGTGTTATTGCCGATCTTACCGGTGGCCGTGGCAAAAGTGCCTTGCCAGAGGAAAAAACCGACCACAAGGGCGGGCAATGTCCACAGTAAAATCGTTTTCCAGGATAGTTTCATGTTTGTTTAGTGGTTCTAGGATAAAGATTTTTGCTTAACTCATTTAGCTGTTTTTGTCAAGGATTTTAGGTTATTTTTTCGAGATTAATCCCCGCAGCCAATTAAATCTTAACTAAATGTAACGTAATTCTCATAATTCTGACAACAATGGTGACGAGAATTTTTTTTAGTTCATTTGTTCTAGCAAGAGTCTCATGGTTTCTGGGATAAGCTGTACTGAATTTAAACTGCCTAGAAGTATATACTATATCTATTGATACGAAAATCATCTCCAAAATCCTAGAATTGCTTCTTTTTCCCATATTTGATAATTTTGCTAGATGTAACCAATTAAAGATAGAGGGGTGTATCTCACTTATGCAGAAATACCAACAATCAGCAATTATCAGTGACCCTTAAATTATTACAGATATATCAGCAGCTACCTGTAAGCATCCCACCGAAAAACTAATGCGCTCCGAGGTTTGGGGGCGGCGCCACGCACCCAACGGGGGGTTTGGGTAGGGTTGATTCATGAATCAACCCTACTATAGAGTTCTTGCATAATTAATTTTTGAGAGGGCAAAAATGAGATGCACCCAAGATAGAGTTAGTATCTCAACAAAATTTTTACCCTGATTTAACCTTTATTCACGAGCCAACAGGAGCTAAGTTTGCTATGGATAGAGATTACTATTGATGAGGAGAGTGTTTAGTGAAGTTAACGCCACTTGTGCCACCGATTAAGTGTCAAGGAATTAAAACTAAATTGGTAAAAGATGTTAAAAATATTGTGTCTGATCTGAGCTTTGGGCGTTGGATAGAACCCTTTTCTGGATCGGGAGTGGTGGCTTTTAATATTAATCCCAAAAAGGCTTTACTTGCGGACACAAATACTCATATTATCCAGTTTTATAATAATCTAAAAAATCAAGTTATTACCAGTAAAACTGTTAAGCTTTTTTTGCAAGAAAATGGTCAAGTTCTTAAGGAGCAGGGAGAAAGTTATTATTATCAAGTACGAGAAAGATTTAATCAATCTCCTAATTCTCTAGATTTTTTATTTCTCAATCGCTCCTGTTTTAATGGCGTGATGAGATTCAATCGTAAGGGACAGTTTAACGTCCCTTACTGTCATAAATCAGAACGATTTTCTCAAGCATATATTACCAAAATATTCAATCAAGTTATTGCCCTAGAAAATATTCTTATTAAAACTGATTATAATTTTCAAGTTGCTGACTTTCGAGAGACTTTATCTGATTGGCAAAAAACAGACTTGATCTATCTCGATCCTCCTTATTTAGGGAGACACGTCGATTATTTTAACTCTTGGTCTGAAGAGGATGAAGATTGTTTGGTGACTATTTTAAAGGATATTTCTTGTCGTTTTATTTTGTCCACTTGGCACAGTAATCAGTTTAGAAGCAATCCTTTAATTAAAAAAAATTGGAGTGCTGATAAGTTTTATATCTATACTAAAGAGCATTTTTATCATGTGGGTTCCACAGAAAAATTACGTCATCCGATCACCGAAGCGATCATTACTAACTTTAACATTCCCTTGTTGCCAGAGCGAGGAACTGATTTGCAACAACTGTCATTATTCCCATCGACAGCAGAAAATGAGGGAGTGAGAACAGTCTAGAAGATGCCTAGTTGCAAATTCTCACTCCTTGCTATTTATCCTTGGCTTTGGCGTAGATGGTCATTAATTTGGCGTTTACGCTTTTCTTGGGGGGTAGTGCTAGTAATTTCGCCAAAATCTTCACTACTCATGGAAAGATGGGACATTATCTTTCTTTTGCGCTCTTTAGCAGTTAATTCCGGTGAAGGAGTCACTGGAGGCGGCGCTGCCACCGGTTGCGCTGCCAGCGGGGGAGTTTCCACAATTGGCAGCGGTTTTTTGGGAATATAGTCAGCACCACTGGTGCTTCTGGAGAGATGATCGAGAATGCGACGTTTGCGATCGTCAGTAGCCATAACAATCTTTGCCAGCCTAGTTTAAAGTTTTTTGACACTCCTGGGCCTAAAGGCGTGAGGATTCTTGAGCTAATCACAGCCCTTTCTGGTTTCCCTTACTTAGGTCTTACACGATTATGTCTGAACCGAACCTACTAGAATATCACTTGCTATCTAGTTATCCTTTTTCTGGTTCACTCTCCAAGCGTTTTGGTCTTTCAACCAAGATTTGGGTATGCCCTACCCTATCTGTCTGACGACAAAGATTTTTACTGGTTTTTCCTTCACCGTTGTTGAGCGGAACTACTGCGCTATGTTTGACGAGGTTTTCGCTACCCTCCCTTTTTGTCTCTTATGCAGACTTTCGAGTTCCAGGGTTCAACTCAATCGAGCCATTCACTACCGCCCACTCAGGGGATTCAAACCAATTTCATTTTAACATAAAGCCGTCCTCAAAGGACGGGGTTTTAACCCAAATTTTCGATAAAACCTGCGATCGCATCTATCTGGTCGTGGAACTGGGGGTCTTCTCGCCCAAGGTGATAAGATAAAAAACTAAGTCTTTGAAAATATGACAAAGGATTTATCTATCATGACACCCTCTTTAGCTAACTTTCTCTGGAGCCTTGTTTTAGGTGCGGCTATCGTCCTGATTCCTGCCACTATCGGTTTGATTTTCATCAGTCAATACGACAAGATCAAACGGACTTAATTTAATCTAACTCTAAATGCCTAGACCGATTCCGTCTGGGCATTTTAGCTAATTTTGGAACTGGCAAGAGCGATCGCACCGACTACCCGATATCCCTCCGTTTGTAAAACCTGCACAGCTTCCTCGATCGTGGTTCCCGTGGTATAAATATCATCAATTAAGAGAATCGGCACTGATTTCGGTAAATTTTTCCCCAGTTGAAAAGCCGCTTGCATCGTCTTTTTTCTCTCCTCGGCTGCCAGACTAAATAAGGCTGCCGTGTTCTTAATCCGAATTAATCCGCGACTAGCCAGAGGATAACCGGTTAAACGACAAAAACCCTCGCCAATAGCTTCTGCTTGATTAAAACCCCTTTCCTTTAATCTTTCTGGGTGGAGAGGGATAGGAATCACCGTCAAGCGTTTATCGGTGAGGGGAGGACGAAGCAGCCAAGTTTCCCCCATGCAACTGCCTAGCAAAGAGCCGAGAGCGGGATGGCGATCATATTTCATTTTAGCGATCGCCTGTTTTAATTTACCTTCATAGCGTCCCCAGATAAACAGGGGAATAGAACCACGCCAGAGAAAAAGCGGGTTATTCTGACGATAGGACTGTAATTGTCGCCCACAATCACGGCAAAGCTCTCGCTCGCTCTGCCGTTGACAAAGAGGACAGGGAGACTTAAGAAATAAAGCGAGAAAAGGTTCGAGCATGGGAAGCAAAAGTTTTAGCTAGATCCTGATTTCCGTCGTCAAAAACGGTCAAATAATGGGGATTACTCCGCTCGATCGAAAGACTGATTCCTTGCGCTCCTTCGGACTCTAGATCTTGTAGATAACCCCCCTGATGCTGTTGTGCTTCCTCAAAAGAAGCAAAGGGACCAAAATAGTAAATACAGTGGGGGGAAAGGGAGGTAATTTTCAGCCACCAAGGGGTATTATCGTCAGAAATTTTCTTTGTCTCCAAGAAAGATAAAATCATGTTCTGGTAGTGATAGGGTACAGGGATTGCGGGAATCAAGGATAGGTTTTGAGGAACTTTGCCCCCATAATTCCCATTTGCCGGCCAAAAAATACAGCTTCTGGCCAAAGAGAGTCTTTTTATCGTATTAGAGTAACAAGGGGATCGGTCGCAAAATCGAAAGAGATTCTAAAAATTCCCCTCAGCCAAGGGGAAGCGGATCGAGATAGGATAGTAAAAAGTTTTTTTTTTAGAAAGCTAAGGGGATCAGATAACTATGAGCCAGATCACAGACACAGATAAGAGTCTTGAGGCGATGAAGAATTTTGCCGAACAGTACGCTAGACGTACAAATACTTACTTCTGTAGCGATCTCTCGGTGACAGCCGTAGTAATTGAGGGATTAGCGCGTCATAAGGACGAATTAGGAGCTCCTTTATGTCCCTGTCGTCACTACGAAGACAAAGAAGCGGAGGTAAAAAATACTTTCTGGAATTGTCCCTGTGTACCGATGCGGGAACGGAAAGAATGTCACTGTATGCTATTTATTACCCCCGATAACGAGTTTGCTGGGGAAGAACAGATAATTTCCCTCGACTATATCCAAGAAGTCCGCGAATCGATGAAGGGGCATTAGTTTAGGGTAATGACAGCCACCGCTTTTGGCCAAGGAATCGACGAATTTAATCGCCAGCAATTCTATGCTTGTCATGATACCCTAGAGGCTTTGTGGATGGAGTCCGCAGAGCCAGAAAAAACCTTTTATCAAGGCATTTTGCAGATTGCTGTCGCTTGTTACCATCTAGAAAATAATAACTGGCGCGGAGCGGTAATCCTTTTGGGAGAAGGGGTTAGACGTTTACAACACTATCAACCCGATTACGAGGGGATCAACGTGACGCACTTGGTGGGGGAGAGTTTGGATCTATTAAACTTTTTACAGAATCTCGATCCCCAAGCTTTACCGGCAGTGCTAGAAGGGATGAAAAGCAATCAGGAACATCCTCATCCCCACCTCGATCGATCTATATGTTCTCTGCCGAAAATCCTCAAAAGTCATCCTGTCCTCTAAAAAGCTAGATTAGTTAGTCAATACAATTACATCTAAGTAGGTGGGTGTTAAAAATTGTCAGCACCCCCCTTATCAAGGGGGGATTAAGGGGGGATCAAAGACAAAATCTATCTTCAATTTAATTGAAACCATTTACTTATAGGCGACATTTCTATGAGAGCAAGATACACAAAAATCAGAGGATGGCTAGTTTCCCTCGTTTCTGCTGGCTTAATGGTGGGATTGGGCAATTCTCCCCTAGTCAAAGCACAGCAGAATATTGTACCCGGTAATGCTATGACAGTGCGATCGGATATTCAGGAGGCGAACTCAAAAACGGGGGTAATTACTGCTCGGGGTAACGTACAAGTGTTCTATCCCGCTCGCAAAATGCAGGCCACTTCCGCCCAAGCTCAGTATTTTAGCCGCGAACGTCGTTTAGTGATGACGGGTAACGTTTACGTTTTGCAGGAAGGCAACAGTATCCGCGCCGAAACGATGACTTATCTAGTCGATGAGGGCAGATTTATCGCTACTCCCCAAACCAGTCAGCAGGTGGAGTCAATTTATTTAGTCAAAGATAACGAAACTTCCCCCCAACCGGCTGCTTCTCCGACACCCGCACCCATACCTTCCCCTTCCCTCCCCGCTGCCCCAATTATTAACCCGCAGTGATTGGGAGTCAGTAGTCTCCGAGACAGAATTCAGGAGTCAGCTTTTTTTCTCCCCACTTCCCCACTTCCCCAACCCCATCCCCCATCCCCCATCCCCCATCCCCCATCCCCCATCCCCCGATAAAGATGACTTTAGTATTAGAAAATATCCATAAATCCTACGGTAAAAGGCTCGTGGTTAACCGGGTGAGTATTACTGTTGCCCCGGGAGAAATTGTCGGGTTATTAGGACCAAATGGTGCGGGGAAAACCACAACTTTTTATATCGCCACGGGATTAATTAAACCGAATCAAGGGCGCGTTTGGCTCGATCAAAAAGAAATTACCAAATTACCCCTTAATCAAAGGGCGCGTCTGGGTATTGGCTATCTGACGCAGCAGGCCAGTATTTTTCGTTATTTAACTGTATCAGAAAATATTCAGTTAGCCCTAGAACAGTCGGGGGTTCCCTTTTCCCAACGGGCAAATCGTCTCTATGATTTATTAAAAGAATTTCGCCTCGATAAGATTGTTCGCACTAAAGGAGCCTACGTTTCCGGAGGAGAAAGAAGAAGGACAGAATTAGCTCGCGCTTTAGCGGTGGGAGTCAACGGACCGAGATTTTTATTATTAGATGAACCTTTCGCCGGGGTGGATCCGATCGCTGTGTCCGAGATTCAAGCGATGATCGCCGGTTTAAGGGATCGTCAGATGGGAATTTTAATTACCGATCACAATGTGCGAGAAACTTTGGCTATCACTAATCGGGCTTATATTATGCGCGAAGGGCAGATTTTAGCGGCGGGAAGTGGCGAAGAACTTTATAATAATCCTCTGGTGCGTCAGTATTATTTGGGTGATAATTTTTTCCGATAATTGTTATTAATAAAAAATCGCTGCATTATATCATGAAAGTTAGCAATTGGCAAGGAAATTTAAGTAGAATACCCGGATTTAGCATCTTAGACCGCTATATTTTTGTCGAGTTATTATTGCCCTTTTTATTTGGTATGGGTTTATTCACTTCTTTGGGAGTGGCGATCGGTACTTTATTTGATTTAGTGCGACGGATTACTGAATCGGGTTTACCTTTTACTTTGGCCTTAAAAATTCTCTTATTAAAAATGCCAGAGTTTATCGTTTTAGCCTTTCCCATGTCAATACTTTTAGCGGCTTTAATGGCCTACAGTCGTTTAGCCAGTGATAGCGAATTAATTGCTTTGAAAAGTATTGGAATTAGTGTTTATCGCCTAATAATTCCCGCCATTGTGCTAAGTTTAATAGTGACGGGATTAACCTACGTTTTTAATGATTATGTGGCTCCGGCTGCCAGTTATGAAGCTAATGCTACCATGACCAAAGCCCTACGACCAAATCGCAAATCTTTTATTGAAGATAATATTATTTATCCTGAATACGGCAAAGTGCGGCAACCGGATGGAGGGGCACCTCAAACGGTATTAAGAAGGTTATTTTATGCCGAAAGATTTAACGGTCAAGAGATGCTAGGTTTAACCATTCTCGATCGCACCCAGCCGGAAGTTAATCAAATTATTACCTCAGAATCAGCTTCTTGGAATATTGAAAAAAATATTTGGGATTTTTATAACGGCACAATTTATCTAATTGATCCTAAGGGTTCCTATCGTAATATTGTCCGCTTTCAACATCAACAATTAGCCCTACCGCGTACCCCTTTAGATTTAGCTTTTCGAGGCCGAGATGGTTCGGAAATGACCCTGAGACAAGCGCGGGAATACCTAGAAATACTGCAATTAAGCGGCAACCCCACCAAAATTAGAAAATTGCAGGTTCAAATCGAGCAGAAAATATCTTTACCCTTTGTTTGTTTAGTTTTTGGGATGATTGGGGCAGCCTTGGGATTGCGTCCCCAAAATTCTAATAAAGCCACCAGTTTCGGTATTTGTATTGTCCTAATTTTCTCCTATTATCTCCTATCTTTTGTCACCAGTTCCTTAGGCATTGGCGGAGTTTTAACCCCCTTGATGGCCGCTTGGTTGCCCAATATTTTAGGATTAACTGCCGGGGGAATTTTGTTACTTCAATCAGCTAAGTAATCGAGGGTTAGCGGTGGGAATAAAAATTGATAATCATCAAATTTCTAAGGCTAATTTATATAAACGACTGCGGGATAAATTAGTAACCTGTGCTAATTGTCTGCTGGCTTGCGATCGATTAACTCCTCCTTCGATAATTTGTTTTAATTCCCGTTTTAATTCCTCGTCGGATAATTGGATAGTATCGAACCGATTGTTGCCCATAACTACGATAGTAAATTCCCCTTTAGGAGTTTTATTCGCCAGATATAAATTAATCGCCTCGGCGACAGTTCCTCGCCAAATTTCTTCGTAAAGCTTGGTTAATTCCCGACCTAAAACTATCTTTCTCGTGGGGCCGAAAGTTTCTCGTAAATCCTCCAAAGTCTTAATAAGTTTGTGAGGAGCTTCATAAAAAACCATCGTTCTCGTTTCAGTTTTTAAACCCTCTAAGCGCTCTTGTCTGAGCTTTTCCTTACCCGGAAGAAATCCTTCAAAACAGAATCTTTCCGTGGGTAATCCCGACACCGCTAAAGCAGTAATTACCGCCGTTACTCCGGGGATGGGAACCACTTCGATCTTAGCTTCTATACAAGCTTTAATTAACTCATAACCTGGGTCAGAAATCCCCGGCATTCCCGCATCAGTAACCAAGGCGATATCCTGACCTTGGCTGAGAATATTTAATAACTGATCGAGACGGGAAAGACGATTATGTTCGTGGTAACTAATTTGAGGGGTTGGAATATCAAAATGCTGCAATAATTTGCCCGTGTGTCTGGTATCTTCGGCAGCAATTAGAGCGACTTTTTTGAGAGTTGCCAGGGACCGGAAAGTCAGATCGTCTAAATTGCCGATCGGCGTTCCCACCACATATAATTTACCGAGATTATTCATAAATTGGCTAAAAATAGGCTATTTAGTTGTATTTTCAGTGATCAGTAAACAGTAAACAGTAGGCTGACGACTGATAACCTATCACTGATCAGACTGTCCACTAAAAACTCATAAGTAGGGAGGCACAATTATTTGTAGGATGGGTTAGCGGTAGCGTAACATGAGCGAGCGTTGGGTTTCATGCTTCAACCCAACCTACGTTCATCTTATATTTAATTCCACCCACCCACTTATCTGATAACTGATAACTGATAACTGATAACTGATAACCGATCACTTTTCTCTGTTCAGGGATCACTCAAATAGGGTAAAGTAGGTCAAGGTATGCTCACCCCTGTTATTGAATTAATCTAGTCTAAGGAGAACGTCTTAGTAATGTTAACCCTAAAAATCGCCGTTTATATCGTTGTTTCCTTCTTTGTCTTACTTTTTATCTTTGGCTTCCTTTCCGGCGATCCTACCCGTAACCCCGGACGCAAAGACTTTGAGTAGAAGACAATTATCAAACTGGTTCTAGGGTAGAGACACAGGGAACAAGTTATCGGACTTTCCCTGTCTCCCTAGAAATAATGATCATGGTAGTAAGCTGTTAAGCATTTAAATTGCTTGTTGAGACGAGGCAAGAGGCAAGAGGCAAGAGGCAACAGTAAAGGGATTGGGGGAGATTCGGCTAATCTTAAGAATAAGTGCTTTAAATGCGTCTTA
>NZ_JADBTF010000050.1:0-7322 GCF_020246295.1 Microcystis sp. M090S1
AAGAACTGGAAAAAGTAGTCAATCAGCTTTTAAATGAAGGGGGATTGATTATTAAATGGAGTAGAAAACTTAAAAATAAGGGTAATGCTGTCAATGTAACTTAAATGCGTAAAAGCTTAACACCGGAAAAAATTGCTCAGTACCGTATTGAATTTGCGGACAATGAGAACGCTTTAATTGCACTTGATTTTATTGAGGAATGGGAGGGAGATTTAGCAGATGCTGCTGAGTCTATTGCCACTCGTAACGGGATTGAAGGGGTAGAAGATAAGGCTGATTTTCGTTGGTTTGTTATTGTTCTTAATAAATGTCGTGATTCTATTTGTCAACCAGAGAATAGAATTGTTGGAGAAAAAATAGTACCCGCAATTATCCCTACTTTAGCAGAGATGATCGCAGCATCTTTTCTTTGTCCTTCAGGAATTGCTACACTTTTATCAACTCCAGTTGCTATTTATATTCAAGAGGAAGGAATGGATAAATTTTGTCAAACTTCTTCCGATTCTTAAATCAAAGTGATCCCCCCCCAACGCACCTTAAAAAGGGGGGAGAATACCTCAACTTAATTGTATTCTCAAGGAACAATAGATTAAACTCCTGTTGCGATAAATGCCGTCCAATAATAGGGATTGGCAAAGGGATAGGGTTGACGTTTAACCGCAGCTTCTAATAAGTCTTGGAATTTTCTTCTATCCCGTTTACTCTCAAAGACTCGATCGAGTAATTGCTGGAATTTTTGACTATCTTTAATTCTGGCTAATTTTTTACTATTCAATGTTCTTAACCATGTTTGAGTGTTATTTAAAACAATAGCAATACTTCCTTGATCTTGGATAGAAATTCGTTTAAGATCGTGATAAAATTTAGCCATAAATAAAGTTGTTGCTAGGGGATCTACTGTCCAAAGAGTGCTAACAACACTAGAACTACCTGCAAATAGAAAACCACTGGGTAAACCCACATATTCATCACTAATACTATCAGCTTTACTTTCTATCATACCACTTTCACAGGCAGAAAAAGTGACTAAACGACATTCTCTTAAGTCAAATTTTTCAAAGACTTCTGCTAGAGTAAGGTTAGCTGATTCTCTTAAGTTACCGTCTGGATCTGCTAACATTAAAGCTGAGTCTCTAGGGGATTCATTATTAAATTTACCATGACAGGAAAAATGAATACAATGAGATGCTTGTAATTCTTGACGACGGTTTTCTAGGGTTTGTTCTGATGCTTCTAATTCCCCAATAATAATGGTTTTTTCTGCAGCAAATCCTTGACTAATTCTCTCGATTTCTAGATTTGCACCTAAGAGAGGTTTTAGGTCTTTTCTGGTGGGGTTTTTAATGGCAAAAAGACGAGTAAAGTTTTCACGCTGTAATGATTTTACCAGTTTTAAGAGTTGGCAACTGGGAACGTATCCTACACCATTAGAAAAGCGTTGATAGAGAAATTGTCCATTTTTTAGGGGTAAACAATGAAGGGGAATAATATGTAAAAACCAATGGGGAATTAGGATGAGACGATCGCAGGATTTAGGAATCAGTTCTAAAAGTTCATCAATCTGGAGAATTTCTGAGAGTTGATTTAAATAGTCATTAAGATTATTGATCCACGCGGTTTTATTATTTTCGTAAGCATCACGATAATTTTTAATAAAATTAATCAATTTTTCTCGATCTTCTGCTGAAGATTGCCAAACTTTAACCCCTTTCACCTCACTATTCCCCCCTTTTGAAGGGGGGTTAGGGGGGATCAAACCTTTTGAAGGGGGGTTAGGGGGGATCAAACCTTTTGAAGGGGGGTTAGGGGGTATCAAACCCTCATTAGTAACAATAAACGCCATAATACTATCCCCTGAAATATACCATTCTAAGATGGCAGTATCTTGATCAATTAAGGATTGAATCTCACTTAGAGGAATGCTTTCAACCTTTTGAGTTAAGCTAAAAGTGGGGTCTATGGGGGTTATTTCACGATCAATAAATTGTTTTAATTCTTGTTTTAAATGATTGAGGTGAGTATAGTCATTTAAGATGGGTTGTTTTTGTTGATCTGGGGTTAAAATTACTCCCTGATTACGGGTTTGTTCTTGGATGGCTAACCGTTGTTCTTCCCCAATAATGGCACGACGGAGGCGATCTAATTCGGTAATAATAGTTTGGGGGATATTACCTTTAGGATAGATATCTCGATCCGTAAGCAATTGGACTAGATAGCGGGTTTTACTGCGTTCAACGTATTCCAAAGCGCGATCTGGTTGATTGAGGTTGAGATAGGATTGAACTATGCCATGATAAACATCCATTGCATCGGAGAGAATTTCTTGTTGTCGTTGGGGGTTTAAGGCTTCGAGTCGGGTATTTTCTACTGCTTCGATGGCTAAATTGTAGCCTTTGATGGCGGTTTCCCAATCTTTGATAATGTTAGCAGTATTTCCTAAGTTTCGTCCTGTTCTTAAACAGTTTATAGGAAAAGCCGTCGGGGTATATACTTCTAAAGACAGGTTTAAAGCTGCAATAGCTAACTCTAGATTTTCCGCTTTTTCCCCTCTGATGCGAGTTCCATAGGCAGTCCCTAGATTATTTTGTCTCCCTGCCCAATCTTCAGGAAAGGCTTGACGGGTATATACTTCTAAAGACAGCTTATAAGCTGTGATCGCTAACTCTAGATTATCGGCCCTTTCCCCTCTGATGCGATCACAATAAGCACTCCCCAGATTATTTTGTGTCCTTGCCCAACTTTCAGGAAAGCTATCGCGGGTATATACTTCTAAAGACTGGTTATGAGCCACAATTGCTAACTCTAGATTATCTGCTTTTTCTCCTCTGATGCGATTTACATAAGCAGCACCCAGATTATTTTGTGTCATTGCCCATTGTTCAGGAAAAGCATCACGGGTATATACTTCTAATGACTGCTTATAAGCTGCAATAGCTAACTCTAGATTATCTGCCCTTTCCCCTCTGATGCGTTGATCATAAGCATTCCCCAAATTATTTTGTGACCCTGCCCAATCTTCAGGAAAGGTATTACGAGTTCTTACTTCTAATGACAGGTTTAAAGCCGCAATAGCTAACTCTAGATTTTCCGCTTTTTCCCCTCTGATGCGATTTCTATAAGCTTCTGCCAAATTATTTTGTGACCCTGCCCATTGTTCAGGAAAAGCATCACGGGTATATACCTCTAAAGATAGTTTATAAGCTGTGATCGCTAACTCTAGATTATCGGCCCTTTCCCCTCTGATGCGATCACAATAAGCACTCCCCAGATTATTTTGTGTCCTTGCCCATTCATAAGGAAAGGCTTCACGGGTATATACTTCTAATAACAGGTTTAAAGTAGCGATGGCTAACTCTAGGTTTCCTACTCTTTCTCCTCTGATACGTTGATTATAAGCATTCCCCAGATTATTTTGTGACTTTGCCCAATCTTCAGGAAAGGCTTCACGGGTATATACTTCTAATGACAGGTTATAAGCTGTGATCGCTAACTCTAGATTATCGGCCCTTTCCCCTCTGATGCGATCACAATAAACATTCCCGATATTATATTGTAACCTTGCCCAATCTTCAGGAAATGCTTCACAGGTACATACTTCTAAAGACAGGTTATAAGCTGTGATCGCTTTCTCTAGATTATCTGCTCTTTTTCCTTTGATGGATACACTATAAGCAGTGCCCAGATTGTTTTGTGTCATTGCCCAATCTTCAGGAAAGGCTTCACGAGTATAGACTTCCAAAGACAGGTTATAAGCTGCAATCGCTAACTCTAGATTTTCCGCTTTTTCCCCTCTGACACGATCACCATAAGCAGTCCCTAGATTATATTGTGTCATTGCCCATTTTTCGGGAGAGGCTTCACGGGTATATACTTCTGAGAGGGTTTGATATCCTGTAATAGCAATTTCCAGATTATTAGCCCGACTTCCCAAGGGAAACTGTTGAATATCAATACATAAATTTTGAATCACCCCGGCAATAACTGCCACTTCTTCTGCCTCCCCCTGAGAAAACGCATTTCTAGCCCATTGTTGCAACATTTGGGCAAAAGTATCATCTAACAGATGTTGATGGCTTTGTAGGATAGGATAAACCACCGTAGGATCATTACCGTCATATTCTGCTTGTAATACTTCTAATAAAAACTCCTGATATTCCTCTATACTTCTCGCTTGAGGGTTGAGAAATTGCCCCAACTGTTGCGCCATATCCCGTAACCAAGCCGCAGGATTATTATATCCTTGTTCTTCTAAGCTTGTTGCATAGTTTTCCATCACCTGCAAAAATTGGGGGTCAATCAATTCCTGATTTGCTTGCAGAATATTGGGTTCCTCCCCATCAGCAGAAGTGAGCAACTGTTCAATTAAATTAACATAAGCTTGGGTGCGTTGTTCATTCATTGTCTGTACTGTGATTAGAATGATTGAATGAGGGACTATGATGTTTTTTGGCGGATGACTCTATGATAGGATGAGTCCCCTTGATATAGGGCGATTATGACACAGAATGCTATAGAGGATATTAACTATAAACGCTCAAACTCATCAACTCTTAATCCCGCTTGCCTTAAAATACTGCTAATTGTACCGATTGTTCCCTGTTATAAGGAGGTAACAATCCTTGTCATTTTTCCTTCGGGAGTATCCTTGGCAAACTTAACATGACTCCCCTTTTGACTAATAACTTCAAACCCTGCCGCTTCCAACTTGCGTTTAATCTCACGATAAGATAAAGGCTTAAGCGGCATTGATTTCTACCTCTATCTTCTGTAATCGGGGAATAACTGTTGCACAAGGCGGTTCAAAATGTAATTCTAAAGCCTCTTGCAGATTGTTTAACGCCTCGGTTTCTGTTTCCCCTTGACTAGCAACATCAACCTCTAAACATTGGGCAACAAACCAATTATCTTCTTGAAAAATTCTCGCTGTAAGTACCTGTCTCATTTTCACTTTCCTGATTGAGCTTTCCATGATTATAGGTCAGGCTAGAATGACAGTCAATTAAATAATCATATAGATCATGCTTTAGACTTCTACATAACAAGATTCTATACTTTATATCCCGTAACCAAGCAACAGGAGTATTATTTCTTTGTTCTTCTAACCCTGTTGCATAGTCTTCCATCATTGTCTGTACTGTGATTGATGTGATTATGTGATGGACTGTGATTTTTTTTGAGAGAGACCAACCTTATGATTTAAAGTGATACAATAAATATTCGTGATTGTCAAGGGGGATCGATGCCAAATTTGTTTGATATATTCCAAGTTTCTGCCTTAGAACATATCAAACAAATTACTTTTCTGCACAAATAACTGTCATTACAGCAACTTCTTTGTCCAATTGATCTCCTATTTCATCTTCAACAACGTCCAGATCGTAATCCATTTGTAATCCCAGCCAAAATCGCGGTGACATATCAAAATAACGAGCTAACCGAAGAGCTATATCCGCCGTGATACACCGCTTTCCGTGAACGATTTCGTTAATACATTGTTCAGGAACTCCAAGAGCCAGAGCTATTTGATTCTGACTAAGGTTCATTGGCTTGATAAATTCCTCTAAAAGAACCTCACCGGGATGAATTGGCATTAGTTTATCTTCATTCATTATTTTACCTCAATGATAATCAACGATTTCTACGTCTAGAGCATCACCGTTTTGCCAGACAAAGCAAATTCACCATTGATCGTTAACCCGAATGCTATATTGACCTTCCCTGTCACCAACCAGACGTTCCAATCGATTTGCTGGTGGGACACGAAGATCTTGCAGGGTTTCCGCACGATTAAGCATCCGCAATTTTCGCAATGCCACTTGTTGGATATCTAATGGCAATTTACGCGAATGTTTACGTTCAAAAACTTTTTGAGCTTCTTTATCTTTAAAGTTTTGGATCACTCTCTAAACAATTTCTTATCCTACTTTTAAGTATATGACGTAAGGATGATCCGATGGCAGAACTGGTTGGGGAACAGGCCAGACAGTGACTTCTGCGAATGCGTCTGGGGCCAAGATGACGCGACGACAAATGAGCGCGGTAGCCTTCATGTTGGATATACTAACAACACCTTAGCCTATTGTCAATGTCCCCAACAGTTAAAAACACCTCATATTCTTCTATATTTCTCGCTTGAGGATTGAGATATTGCCCAAAGTTTTGTGTTAAATCAATCTGCATGGTTATTATTGTATCCTTATTATTTTAACCCCGTTGCATAGTTTTCCATCACCTGCAAAAATTGGGGGTCAATCAATTCCTGATTTGCTTGCAGAATATTATTGAGTTCCTCATCATCAGCAGAAGTGAGCAACTGTTCTATTAAATTAACATAAGCTTGGGTGCGTTGTTCATTCATTGTCTGTACTGTGATTGATGTGATTATGTGATGAACTGTGATGTTTTTTCGATATACCAAACGTATAATATAATATAATAAACACTCATGATTGTCAAAGATAACCTAATCATAGTCGATCATTCAATCATTCTAATCATAGTTTAGACATTATTAAGGAGAAAGACTATGGACATCACCATCCATCTTAGCCAAGAACAAAGGGAAAAACTCGCCTACATCCAACAACATAGCGATCAGGATATAACTACCCTGCTCAATCAAGTTATTGAGCAACAATATACCAAACTACACCCGCGCAACTCAGATGCTCTTAAAGTGCTGAAAGAAAGCGGTTTTATTGGGTGTGGACAAGGTTCGCCCGATCTTTCTACTAATTATAAAACTATCCTGAAGGAAGAATGGTCAGCCAAACATGATTATAGTTGATACAGGCTTCTGGTTAGCTCTTGCCAATGAGCAAGATCATCATCATCAACAAGCACAGCTTGTAATTCAAAGATTGCGAGAACCCCTAATAACAACCTGGTGTGTTGTCACCGAAACTTGTTACCTTTTGCTAACTCGTCTCGGTAATCATGCTCAACTGCTATTTATTCAAAATTTCTTAGCAGGTGGTTTTGAAGTATTTGAATTACAATCAAATCATGTTAGACGAATGCAACAACTTATGAAACGTTATGAAGATATACCAATGGATCTAGCTGATGCTTCATTAGTAGTATTAGCTGAAAACTTAGGGCATGGGAAAATTTTAACGTCAGATCGCCGCGATTTTTCAATCTATCGCTGGCAGGATACCCATACTTTTCAAAATTTATTCTTAGGGTATCCTTAATAATTTCGGCTCTTCGTTACTTGTTATGGTTCGATAGGGTGGCATAAATAAACTAAATCCTTATCTGGCAAGAGATTTAATTGATTAGTTCGCTCTAGATCAAAAACAATTGACAAAAATCGCCAA
>NZ_JADBTF010000500.1:0-2723 GCF_020246295.1 Microcystis sp. M090S1
CAGAACAGAGTAAATCTGTTAAGGCAGGTGCGGAACCCCGCAAGGGAAAGAAGCAGAAACCTAAATCGTGAGGTTTGGGAATCGCCGTCCGTTTTACGGCGGCGAGGATGTCAAGAATAGGCTAAGACGCATTTTAACCGCCTATCCTTAGATTAGCTAAATCTCCCCCCGACGTCGGGTAGGGTTGGGGGGGTGTTGCCTCTTTCCCCATCTCAACAAGCAATCTTGTCTTTGAGGTTTAATTAAGACTGTCTGCTGTGGTTTTTAACCAAAGGATAAAACTATTAATATCTTCTTGGACTTGTAGCCATGTATTATAATAGTTATTAACCAGATTTTCTAGTTTTTGTTTTTCCAATTCAAAACCGTAGATATTGCGAACAACGTGCCGAAAGCTTAGGTATTCATTAAGTTTATGCACGGTATCTTCTCGTAATACAGCAGGACGATAATCTTGAGGTTTGCCCATACGATTTAATAGCCTTCTATGCCAGTCATAACTAGATGGTAAGCCACCATTTAACTCAGAAGCGATAATTTGAAAAATTCGTTCACATCCTGTATAGAAGTTATGGAGTTTTAGGGCTAAACTTTCGGCACAAATATCGGCTAGTGCCGGGTTGGTTAGCATTTCCGCTTGAACTAAACGCATTTGGCTTTCTAGCCGATTTAATCTATTAACTTCAGTGGCAATATCAAGGGCGATTTCTTGTAATTCACTGGCACTCATCGGACGCATAAAGACATTCTCCTGTTTGCAAAACTCTTTTAAGAAAATGAGGTTCTAAGTCTTCTATAGGCTTTAAATCAATCCAGCGAGCGCTAATTAAATTAACTTTTCCTAAAGCTTGAAAAAAACTTTCTGGGGGTATGCCAGCCACTGCTAGATCAATATCAGAAGTTTCCTGAAATTTACCTTTAACTAGAGAACCAAACAGGATAATTTTTGTAATTGGGAAATTTTTTTTTAGATAATCAATAACTGGCGGAAGATTTTTCCTTGCCTCTTGAGCTAATTTTTGATTATATTCCTGCTGTTCTTTTTGGCGTTTTTGCCAGTATTCAAGATAGGGATTATTGACCGACATAATAATTATAATAGCGAGTATTTAGCTTAACTTTCTGCCCATTGTTCAAAGAAAATTTGAATATCTTTCTCTAAGTTTCTGTAGATTTTTCTTGCCCTGTCTAAATTAATTTTCATCATAATCAATATTTGTGCCGTAGGCATGACGAAAAAACTGCCGAAATCCTCGCAAACTATTTAACAAAGCGGCGGTTTCTGAAGAAATAAAAGCAGGACGAATTCCGGGGATAGGGACAGTCATTCTGTCTGTTTAATAAGGCTGTATGCCATTGCTGGGTATCGGCAATATGATTTTCAAAACAGGCCGCCACTATTTTAAGTAAATCCTCAGTGGCACTGTATAAATTATGGATTTGATAGGCAATGCTTTCTAGGCGAATGACATCATCGGGATTAACACCTTCGGCTCTAACAGCAACTTTACCATCGATCGCTTTGATTAGCTGTAATTGAGCATTTATATCAGCTTTCAACAGAATTACTTGTCGGTTGTCCATAAAATTCCTTCTTCCCGAATTCGGTGGGCAAAATGACAGTTTTTCAGCAGAATAATATCTACCTCTCTCCCCAGATAATAGGAAAGAATACTAAGAGCATCAAAGTGCAATTCGGGATTGATATTTTCGACGGCAATATCCACATCAGAACCGGGGTGAAATTTATAGGGACGAGTTAGGGAGCCAAAGATATAAGCTCGATTAATTCCGTATTTTACAGCATTTTCAGGAAGCCATTGTTGAGTTTTTGCCAGCAGGGTTTGTCTTTCCTGTTCTCCTTGAATATCTTTTTCTTTGAGGATTTTATCGAGTTCTGGGGTAGGAAAAGCGCTCATGGGCTTATTTTACCATTGAGTTTAGGTAAGTGGTTCTAATTAAATAGAAGATAGATTTTGCCTTCGATCCCCCCTACTACCTTGATCGGGGGGGTGCCGAACTGTTTGGTACTTTATTGATGACGACAATGCCCAATTAGCAAAGGTTTGAGCTATCACCACTACAATAAAATCACTACCTATCTTGATTTAGAGGATTTTTTCTAAACCGTAGACGAGGGATTGCAGCTGAGTAACTTTACGGATAGAGAGGAGAACCCCCGGCATATAACAGGAGCGATCGCTGGTATCATGACGAAGGGTATAGATTTCCCCGGGGGAACCGAAAATGACTTCTTGGTGGGCAATTAAACCGGGTAGACGCACGCTATGAATACGGATGTTCTCAGCAGTTAAACCGCCTCTAGCGCCGGGGATAGTTTCTTTTTCGGAAACTTGGGCAGGATTAAAGGTTTTACCTAATTCTGCCAGTAATTCGGCGGTTTTGAGCGCCGTTCCACTGGGTGCGTCTGCTTTTTGATTGTGATGCAGTTCGATAATTTCCAGATGATCAAAGTAGCGGGATGCTTGCAGGGCAGCCTGTTGTAGTAAAACCATGCCAATGGAAAAATTGGGGATAACTAAACAGCCGGTGCTGGCTTTTTCGGCAAATTCGGCTAAATCTTGCAGTTGTGCCGCCGATAATCCCGTAGTTCCCACCACGGGACGCACTCCATAGGCGATCGCACTGCGGGTATTGTCATAAACACCGTCGGGATGGGTAAAATCCACCATCACCCCTTGCACTTTTTCCTGAGTTGCCAG
>NZ_JADBTF010000501.1:0-11964 GCF_020246295.1 Microcystis sp. M090S1
TAATACAAGGTTAACCAAAGGAAGTCAAGCTGTATCCTTAACAAGGGAACAGTCAAACCAGGAGCCGTGTGAGGTGAAAGTCTCACGCACGGTTCTGAATGGGAGGGGAGGTCGGTGACGACCTTCTCGACCCCTAATAATATAAACGTAAAACTACTATGGTATTAACTCCGACAATTGGCGAAAAATCCTATAATCGTCAGGATTGGCAAAAAGGCTATCAATCCCAACCTAACGAGTACGATTACGAGGTAGAAGACATCGAGGGGCAAATTCCCCCCGATTTACAGGGTACAGTCTTTAAAAACGGCCCCGGTTTACTCGATATCGCTGGCACTGCGATCGCTCATCCCTTCGATGGGGATGGTATGATCAGCGCGATTAGCTTCAATCATGGGCGCGTACATTATCGTAATCGTTTTGTGAAAACTGAGGGTTATCTCCAGGAACAGAAAGCGGGAAAACCCCTTTATCGCGGTGTTTTCGGCACGAAAAAACCGGGGGGAATTTTCGGCAATGCTTTTGATTTGCGTCTGAAAAATATTGCTAATACTAATGTTATCTACTGGGGTGATAAATTACTGGCACTTTGGGAAGCGGCCGAACCCCATCGCCTCGATGCTAAAACCCTTGATACTATTGGTTTAGACTATCTCGATGGTATCTTAGAAAGAGGCGATTCTTTTGCCGCTCATCCTCGCATCGATCCCGCTTGTATCTTCGATAATCATCAACCTTGTCTGGTAAATTTTGCCATTAAAACGGGTTTGTCGAGTGCCATTACTCTCTACGAAATTAGTCCCACGGGTAAGTTATTACGTCGTCATACCCACAGCATACCGGGCTTTTGTTTTATCCACGATTTTGTTATTACTCCCCACTACGCTATCTTTTTCCAAAACCCGGTTGGTTATAATCCTTTTCCCTTTCTTTTTGGGTTAAAAGGTGCGGGGGAATGCGTCATCAATCAACCGGACAAGTTAACTAAGATTATTATTATCCCCCGGGATCCTAACAAAGGAGAAGTGAAAGTTTTAGAAACTCCATCAGGTTTTGTGTTCCATCATAGCAATGCTTTTGAACAAGGGGAGAAAATTTATATTGATTCTATTTGTTATCAATCCTTACCACAACTGGATTCAAATAGCAATTTTCAATCGGTAGATTTTGATAGTTTAGCTCCCGGACATCTGTGGCGATTTACACTAAATTTATCAGAAAATACCGTTACAAGAGAATGTATTCTAGAGCATTGTTGTGAGTTTCCCAGCATTAATCCTGCAAAAGTTGGTCGAGATTACCGTTATTTATACATCGCTGCCGCTCATCATGCCACTGGTAATGCTCCTTTGCAAGCAATCTTAAAACTGGACCTATTAACAGGAGAAAAACAATTACATTCTTTTGCTCCCCGGGGATTTGCGGGTGAGCCAATTTTTGTGCCTAAACCCGATGGAATTGCTGAAGATGATGGTTGGTTATTGGTAGTTACTTACGATGCGGCCAATCATCGATCGAATATGGTAATCTTAGATGCTAAAGATATCACTAATTCCCTGGGGGTTATCCATCTTAAACATCATATTCCCTACGGGTTACACGGTAGTTGGACAGGACAATGTTTTTAAGTTAATTGTCTAGGGGTGGATTGAAAACCCACCTTGACTAAACTTTACTCTTGATAGCCTTCTTGTAATAGCCAAAAACCGGCGAAGGATTCCGATTCAGGGTTAGATTGAATGGCTAAAAAATGCAGATTATTCGCTTTTTGTTTAGCTTCTTCAAAGTTTTTGGCTTCGTTTAAAGTCTCGGCATTAGTGACGTTGACGAGAATCCAGCTATCACTAGCACCCGTTTCTAAACGTAGCAGAGGACGAGAACCAGTTTCTAACTTTAAATAGGCCATTTCTAACCCTGACATCCAACCAGCTAATGGTAAAGCGCGGGGAGAAAAAATAACTAAACCGGGGATTTTTAGATTCTCATCTAATCCCATTCCCAGTATAGGCAAATTTTCTACGAAGCTAATATCCCAATCTTTTAAATCATTAAAAGAAGACAATTCTAGCGTAACAAAAGCCCATTTATCTGCCTTATCTCCCCGGACAGCATCGGGAAGGGGAACCGCATTTAAAGGAGGATAATTCACGGAAGCGGTTTTAGTTAAATTTTGATCATAACCAACTTCTTGAGGGTAGAAATTAACCATTCTTTCTTCTATCCATCTAGTTAAAGCATGAGTGCGACGACTAGGGGAAGCGGGAATACCGATATCCTCGCAAGCTTTGCTAATCATGTTATTCATCTGACGACGGAAAAAGCGAATTTTTTTGGGAGTTACCCCCGCTTCCTTGATAGCTGCAGTAACTGCCTCTCCTAACCATTGGGAATTAACCATCGTATTAGGACAATAACTGGCATATTTAAATATTGTATCGGAGGAGCGATCGATTGTTGCCGGAGTTTCACAGATTAACAATTCCCATCTTTTTTTATTATTTTCATCCACCACCGGCCGCGAATAAAAATCAAGTTCCCAAATAGTCATATTTTTTTCAGTTATCAGTGATTCAGTTATCAGTTATCAGTGATTCAGTTATCAGTTATCAGTGATTTAGTTATCAGTCATCAGATTTGAGTTTTCAGTGAACAATATTAAGTGGCAAGTTCCGAGATGTCTTTTCACTGATTACTGTTTACTGATTACTGTTTACTGCTCACTGATTACTGTTTACTGCTCACTGAAAAATCCCCTATTCCCGACAACAGTACGAACGCGGTAGATGGGACGTTTTTGGGATTCATGGTAAGTTCGCATCAAAATTTCTGCCAAAAGACCAAAACAGAGTAATTGTACCCCAGTTAAAAAGAATAACACGGCCAGGATTAACAAAGGTCGATCGCCGATGTCTTGTCCGAAACCGAGTTTGAGAATAGTCAGATAAGTGCCTAAAATAATCCCCACTACCATCGATAACAGTCCGTAGAGTCCAAAAATGTGCATCGGACGGGTGAGGAACTTTTTCATAAAAAAGACAGTAAATAAGTCCATAATCACGCGAATTGTGCGACCTAAACCATATTTACTCTGTCCGAACCGTCTAGCGTGGTGATTAACGGGAATTTCGGTTATTTTTGCCCCTTCAATAAAAGCCAATGCGGGTAAAAAGCGATGTAATTCCCCGTAAAGATTCATATCGGCAACTAATTCGGCTCGATAGGCTTTCAAAGAACAACCGTAGTCCTGTAATTTGACCCCTGTAACCTTTGCTATTAGCCAATTAGCTATTTTTGAGGGTAAAAGCCGTTTTACCCGGTCATCTTGGCGATTTTTGCGCCAGCCACTCACGAGGTCATAACCTTCCTCTAATTTGGCCAATAATAGGGGTATATCATTGGGATCGTTCTGTAAATCGCCGTCGAGGGTAACGATTATCTGTCCCGTGGCATAATTAAATCCGGCAGCCATGGCGGGGGTTTGTCCGTAGTTGCGTCGCAATATTACCGCCTTGAGATCATCGCGATTTTTGGCTAAATTAGTTAAAACCTCGGTGGAACCGTCCTTAGAACCGTCGTCAACACAGATAATCTCGTAGTTAATTTCGTAGGAACGCAAAATCGTGGCGATACTCTCGACGAGATGGGGAATACTGTCCACTTCGTTATAAATGGGAACCACTACCGATAAAGTCTGGATGGCAGCCTGCGGGTTTGGTTCGTTGACGCTGATGGACGGTGTAATCGGGGACATATTTGACTGACGCAGGGACGTTTTGGGGCGATTGTATCACAATTCAGTTATCAGTTATCAGTTATCAGATGTGAGTTGTCAGTTCACTGATTACTGTTCACTGCTCCCTGTTCCCTGTTCCCCTTTCTCTGTTTCCTTTTTCGCTAAAATTGCCTGACGAAAACCTAAGACAACGAGAATATTGGAGAGGGTGAGGAAAAGTTCGGCGCTGCCGTGTAACCAATCGACGTTAGCTAATTCTTGACCATAGTGGATTTTGGCGTAGATACCGGCAGGAATGGTGATAAAAACGAATATTAACAGCACATAAAAGCCAATTAAGGCTAAACGGGGCATTTTTCCCGAACGAGTGATCAACCAAAGAAACCCCAGATAGGGAAACAGGGAGATGGCAAATAAACTGTCTTTATTCATTGTTAACGCTAATTTTACTGGAACGCCACAGCCACCAACCGGCAGCACAGAGGGTAAAATTTCCTAAGACAGTCATGGCTGCCTGTAGGGTGACTAACCAGGATAAGGCACTGATATTATCAAAAAAATGCCATGTACAGGCACACATTGCCCCAATTAAAGCGGGTAACATTCCCCAAGATAACATTCGCCACGATTGATCGCTACTGACGTCGCCATAGGTCCACACTAACCAGATCGCCGCTATCCATTCTACGACACTCGATACATGAACCATCCAGGTCGGTATTGATAAAGCATTCATTTTTTTTACAGGAGACAGGAGACAGGAGATAAGAGACAGGAGACAGGAGACAGGAGATAAGAGATAAGAGATTGTTTTTATTTATTCTCCCCACTCTCCACTCCCAATTCATAATTTATAATTCATAATTTATAATTCCCACTCCCAATTCATAATTTATAATTTATAATTCATAATTTATAATTACCATTTCCCGAAAAATTTTCTAGCCATTGAATTACCTGTTGAGCTAAACTAACATTGTTTAATCGATCGATCTCGCGAATGCCGGTGGGACTGGTGACATTAACTTCCGTGAGATAGCCACCAATCACATCTAATCCGACAAAATATAGGCCATCTTCTCGTAATTTTGGGGCTAAAGTGGCACAGATTTCTAATTCTCGATCGGTGATTTCTGTTTTTGCCACTCGTCCACCCACCGCCATATTACCGCGAAATTCTGAACCGGTGGGAATACGATTAACTGCCCCGATGGGTTCACCATTGAGGACAATAATGCGTTTATCTCCTTCTTGGGCAGCTGGTAAATAATCTTGAATCATTACCGGTTCTTGTCCCCATTTTGTGCTAATTTCAATCATTGAATTGAGATTGCGATCTTCGGGACTAAGAAATAAAATTCCCTCCCCTGCTTTGCCCCCCAAAGGTTTCATAACTGCCGCCCCTTTTTGGTTGACAAATTCCCTAATTGTCGCTTTATCTTGGGAAACAATTGTGGCGGGCATTACCTGAGCAAAGTGAATCGTATATAACTTTTCGTTGGCATGGCGTAAACCCCTAGTTGAGTTAATTACTTGAGTTTTTTTGGGGTCGATCAGGTCTAATAAATAGGTGGCATAAAGATAGGCAATCGTCACGGGTGGGTCTTTTCGCATCCAGACAAAATTGAAGTTTTCTAGACAGGTAAAAACTGTCTCTTGTCTTTGATACCATTGAGATATAGCCACCCAATGATTATCTTTTAACTCCACGGGAACCAGTTCAATTTTAGTTAGTTTTGCCCAAGCTTTTCCCGCAATCGCACTGAGATCAGTGATGGAAGTCATCCAGACTTCATGGCCTAATAATTGGGACGCTTCCATGATAGCTACACTGGTATCATGGCCCGGATCTAAATACTCGATCGGATCGATAATAAAGGCTAGTTTCATTAATAGTTTTTATCCTTAATTCTGCAACAGGGGAGCTAAACCACCACTTCTATCTAAAGCATAGATGTCATCGCAGCCCCCGATGTGTTGATCGTTTATAAAAATTTGTGGTACACTTGTACGACCATTGGCTCGATCGGACATTTTGGCTCGCGCTCTTTCATCACCATCGATACAATATTCGGTAAACTCCACCCCTTTTTTCTTGAGTAATGCTTTAGCGCGGATACAGAAAGGACAGGAACTCCAAGTATAGATCTCAACATTAGCGGCCATAAAATTTATCTCCCTTCTTTACTTATCTTAAATTTTAGCCGATAACCGAGCAGTGATCTTCCTTCAGGTCAGAAAACGCCAATTAGGGCGATTCCACTGATATATTCCTTGTATTTCCCATTCTTCACCGTTTTGAAAGCGAATACGGCAACTAACAGGGGGGGAGTCATCCTCACTTTCATTTACGGCGTTGTCAGATCAGAATAGGTAAAGATGCAATGCAATCCTTGCTATCAAAGTAATTTCAGTTCCGGTGCTGATTCGGAGCATCTTTCAATTTGACAACGCCTATTGTAGGGCTAATTCATGAATTAGCCCTACACCTATTACCTCACAGGGAAACCAGTCGCAACTATCGGCAGCGTCTGCGGGAATCCATTCCCATGAGAGTCCTAAAAAAGCTGATTTCAAAGGGTGACGATCCACGATAATCTAAGTATTGGGGAAATCATACCGTAAAATCACTCATCTATGACACCACGCTCGCTCACCGTTTTGCTGCTTTCTGTTCTTTTCTGGCTGTCTAGCTGGCTTATCATCCCTATTGCTCAAGCTTTGACCCCAATTCAACTATTAGATGTATCTTACAAAGACTGTCCCCCCGAATTAGCCGAGGGGAGTGTCACCAGTGGAGGAACCAGTTTTCCGGCTAATTGTTTTTTAATCACCGGCAAAGCTAAAAATAATTCTGGAAAAACCGTCTATGATGCCGATGTTTTTGGTCGGATTTACGATGCTAACGGGGAACCGGCTTTACAAAATCGTAGCCGAGTCGGGGCAATTCCAGAAGTGCCGCCGGGGATTAGTGATTTCGAGATCAGAATTTCTGTTTCTACCAATCAACCAACCCCTTTGCGACTGGAAAAATTCAAAGCTTCCGGTTTTACCAGTAGTGTGGATCCGCGGATTTAGAAACTGCTACTGACCAGACTGCTGGCCCCTGTGGCTACGACACTCTGAACAACGTTGAGCAGCAGGAAAGCGAGGATCGGGGAAAAGTCCATCCCGCCTAGGGGTGGGATAATCGAGCGAAAGAGGTTTAAATAGGGATCGGTAATCGGACTGAGAAAAGACATAATCTGATAGGCCCAACCGGCATTTTGGAACCAAGTCAGTAAAACCCTAACAATTAGGATTACCGAGTAAATTTGCAGGAAATTGTTGATTATCGTCAAAATAAACCCTATATCGCTCATAAATAAATCTTTCCTCAAGAGGGCGTGATGGTTAGTTTAGCTTTGATCTTACCAAAAAAATGGTCTTTAGTTACTCTCTCCGCCCTGTCTTACTGGTTTTAACCAGCTATCGGCATTCCTCCCAGTTGACGGACACTGGGGAAGAAAACTGAATAAAGTAGTTATCTTAATGATGAGATAGGAAGTTTTCCTTTTGGGGAGACTCGGATTGTTCAAGTAGGGTTTGCGGCAAAAAGTTTTTCGTGGGGGTAGGGTGTGGGGTGTGGGGTGTGGGGTGTGGGGTTTTACCCATTTTCAGGGAAAAAGTCCAGGAATTTTCCCCCCAATCCCTCCAATGGTCGGCAGTTTTTGAGGGAAAAAAAGTCTAAAAACCTTATCCAACAAGGTTGTTAGATTTATTCAGCAAACCCCAAGTAGTTTTTCCATAGCTAACTGACGGTCCGGATGGGAGGACAGATCAAAACGATTGCATGGTATGATAAAGGTTTTGGAACTATTGTTTTAGGTCAAGATCATGGCGAAACGAATGCAGGTTATCCTCAATCAAAAAGTCAGCAAATTAGGTGAAAATGGCGATGTGGTGGAAGTGGCCCCCGGTTATGCGCGCAATTACCTTATCCCCCAAGGTGTGGCCGTTTTAGCCACCAAGGGCGCGATTAAACAGGCAGAATTTAGGAAAGAAAAAGAGCGTCAACGTCTCCTCGCTGAAAAACAAGAAGCGGAAACCAGAAAAACTGCGATCGAAAAACTCAGTCCCTACAGCATCCCTAAACAGGTGGGTGAAAACGAGGCCATTTTCGGTACTGTCACCAGTCAAGATGTGGCTACGGTTATTCTAGAAAATGCTAAATTAGAAATCGATCGCCGTGGTATTACCGTCCCCGATATCGGTCAATTGGGAGTCTATAAAGTACAAGTCAAACTCCATCCCGAAGTTAGTGCCGATATCGAAATTAAAGTAATCGCACAATAACAATTATCGGGGCATAGTTATCAGTAATCAGTGAAAATTTATCAGAGCGATTAACTAGCTGATGGCTGATAGCTAATAGCCATTCACATCTCAAAAACTATGACTCATTCCACGGATATAAAAACCCTAGCGCGCTGGATGGCGGCGGATTTTAGTAATCAAGAACAAGCTTTTGCTAATCCGCCTTTTTTTGCCCATATTCGCGTGTGTATGCGTCCTTTGCCCGATGAATTACTGAAAGGAACCAGCTTATTTTTAGAGCAGGCCTACGATTTTATGCTCAATACTCCCTATCGTTTGCGAGTCTTTAAATTATCGGTAGTCGATGATCATATTGAACTAGAAAACTTTAAAGTTAAAGAGGAAGCTAACTTTTTTGGTGCTTCTAGAGAACCCCAGCGTCTCAAAAATCTCACCTTAGACTTATTAGAACCGATGCTGGGTTGTGATATGAATGTCACTTGGACAGGTAACAGTTTTAAAGGGGTGGTGAAACCGGGTAAACAATGTTTAGTTTTTCGCAAAGATAGAATGACTTATTTAGATAATAGTTTTGAAATTAGTGAACGGGGATTAATTAGCGTTGATCGCGGTTTAGATACCGAAACCGATCAATTAGTCTGGGGTTCGATCGCCGGTCCTTTTGAGTTTGTGCGTCGCGCCAGTTTTGCTGAGGAAGTGTGAGAAAAATTATCGGTTTTTAGCTATGAAAATCGCCACATGGAATGTCAACTCGATTCGCAGCCGACAAGAGCAGGTAATTAATTGGTTACAACTCAATCCCGTTGAGGTTTTGTGCTTGCAAGAAACCAAGGTAATCGATCGAGATTTTCCCAGAGAAGCTTTTGAATCTTTGGGTTATCATCTCTATATTTCTGGACAAAAATCCTATAATGGTGTGGCGATTTTTAGCCAAAAACCCATGGACGATATCACTGTGGGATTTAGTCCAATTATCGGCGAAAATTTAACAGGAGAACTAGATGAACAGAAACGGCTAATTACTGGAGTAATCGGCGATATTCGGATTATTAATCTCTACGTTCCTAATGGTTCTTCCCTAGATAGTGACAAATATATTTATAAGCTTAAATGGTTAGAAACTCTCGGTAAATATCTAGATAAAATTATTAATTCTCAACCTGAAGAATTATGTATCTGCGGAGATTTTAATATTGCCTTAGAAGATAAAGATATTTATGATCCCAAGAGCAAAGAAAATCATATTATGTCTTCAGCTAAAGAAAGAGAAGCTTTAGAAAAGGTGTTAGAAATTGGGTTACAAGATGCCTTTAGAAAATTCACCTCGGCAGCGGGACATTATAGTTGGTGGGATTATCGCAGCGGCGGTTTTGCTCGTAACCGAGGTTGGCGAATCGATCATCTTTATTTAACTCCTCAGCTATACGAAAAAGCCGTTAATTGTCTGATCGATCGAGAACCCAGAAAACAAGAAAAACCTAGCGATCATACCCCTGTTATTCTGGAAATATCAAGCCAAAAATAGCTAAAGGATCAACCTAGACTTTGCACAGCCAGAATTTTGCTCTCTTAGCTTCCCTAACCGGGGACTTTCACCTTGAGGATTTATTCGGTAACGAGAAAATGCTATGATTCGGGTTGAATTTACCAAGTTTATTAAATTATGCGTTCTCCCCAATTAATTGTTCTATTGCTCGGTTTATCCCTTCTCCCCAGCATCTCCCCCGCTTTTGTCCATGCTAATCCCTCGATAGTGCCAGTGAAACAATCGAGTAATCGCGATTGGGGACAAAAAATCAGCGAAGCGGAAATTAAAGCAATGATTGAAGACATTCAAAGCGCTATTAAAGATAAAAATATCGCCCTAATCCTCAAACACTATGCCCCGTTTATTTCCTCGCAATTGACCATTAAAACCGATGCTAGTACCGAAATTTTTGAGTTAGATGGCATCACGGAACATAAAATATTTTTAGAGGAATCCTACAAAAATATTAAAAGTATAGAGGTTCTTTCTGAGAATTGGGACGTGGATATTCTTGCTAATAACGAGATGGCGATGATCACTCGCGAGCGGGTAATCAATATTACCAACACCGAGGGTGATAACTATATAGTTGCATCGGAAGCGGTGGCTAAAGTCGCTCCCATCGACGGCAAATTGAGGATATTTTCCATTCAAGAAACCGCCGAAGTGGGACGCAGACCAAAAAAATAATTAGTTTCTCCGGTTGGGACTGGCCCAACCCGACTCCCGCCGTCTTCGTCCCTCGATAAAACCGTCATCGTAGTCTCTGGAATTGCGCGGATTATCATAGCGGGCAAAGTTAAACCCGTCCTCTAGTCCGCGCTGAAATTCTTGCTCTGGTGGCACAAATCGATAACGTTGTCTATTATCCTGTACCGCCCGGTTGATTAACAAGGCCCCCGCTCCAATACCCACGGCCTCACCAAAGGTTAAAGACTTAGCATAATCGATGTTAATTGTCAAGAAAGTTGTTGTTAAAATTAAGGCTTTTCCCCAATGTTGACCCATAAAATCCTCCTTCAAAAAATCAAGTTGACAACGAAACCAGTACAGATACAAAGTTTCTCATAAAATCGACCACCGACTCCCCAAAACGAAAACCTTGTACCTCACCATTACGATAAATGCTATGAGCTAGATTTAGAAGAATGGGAGTGAAAGCGAATCCCCAAGAAGACATCGTAGAGGAAACTCCAGAAATTCTTACCTTGCAGTAAACCTAAAGACTGTTCACAATCTTTCGCATCTAAAAGCGGTTTAGTGGCATAGTATGCCGGTTGGTATTTGTACCAGGGAATCGACGGCCAAAGATGATGCACTAGATGATAATTCTGCCCTAAAATCAGCAGATTTAAGAGGGGACTGGGGTAAACTCGGGCATTTTTCCAACGATTACGCTCTTGGAAAGGACGATGGGGGAGATAATCGAAAAATAAACCGAGGGCAATTCCCACCACTAAAGCGGGAACAAACCAAAAATTCATCACATAGCTGATAAAACCGTATTGACAGGCGACGATGACTATGGTAGCAACAAAAAGACGACTGAGGAACCATTCCAGCAGTTCGTATTTCCGCCAGAGTTGCCGCTTAAAAAAGAAAATCTCGTGATAGAAAAATCTGGCCGCAATCATCCACAAAGGGCCACCGGTGGAGACAAAATGATCCGGATCATTTTCGGGATCGTTAACGTGAGCGTGGTGCTGTAAATGGACTCTAGTGAAGACCGGAAAGGCAAAACCGAGCATTAAAGCACTGCCATGACCTAAAATAGCATTAAATGTCCGATTGCTATGGGCAGAATTATGAGAGGCATCGTGGATAACTGTCCCCGATAAATGTAAAGCGAGGACATTAGCACTAAAACAAATCCAGTCGGGCCAAGACCATAGCCAATAGCCACAGGTAGATAGGGTTATTAGGCTCAAGGCACTAAAAAACATGGTAACGTTTGGGTTGAAGCCCCCCGGTGCTTTTAAATACTCTTTGGGGACTGTCAGCAACATCTCGGCCGACTGCATTATGGGTGTTGCTCCTTATTGTGTTCGCTTTACTGGCGTAAATTATCATACTACGGCTTTTTCATAAAGTTTTGTAACATTACCTTAATTAATCTAAAGTTATGAAGAAAGTAAGGATTTGTTATATGGTCTTCCCCCCTCAGTCCCCGAAGGAAAAGCGAGGCTACAAGAGAAAATCACGGGCGCTTAACGCCAGTTTCGCACTTAAACGATTAAAAAATTCGGCTAGTGGGACTTAAACAAATTTCAAGCCCAAACAAAGCCTAAACTGGCTTTGTAAGCGGCAAACACATCCCGATTCTCGGTCAGCCACTCAAAGAAACGGAAAGACATCGCTGTCCGAAAAGCTTCCAAGGCTTCCACAA
>NZ_JADBTF010000502.1:0-9310 GCF_020246295.1 Microcystis sp. M090S1
ACTTGTTACTTTTTAAAATGAGAATTGCTGCTTTTAGCGATGGGATGAATGCTGATACTAAATCCGTTGAGTACAGGCTAGTTATGAGACGAGGCACTAAAAGGGGAAATAAATAATCAGTTTTTAATAACAGGATTTAGTATGACATTCAGTTTTCTTCCCACTTCCCACTCCCCAATTCATAATTCATAATTCCCCAAGGATTGGATGATTGAAGCCTTCTGAAGCAAAAGAATATCTGTGATTGCTATCAAAACTGTTATATTATATAAAAATATTTCTGAGATTTTTTCTATGCCTCTAATTAAAATTCAAACTTCTGTCACCTCCCTCGATGATGAGACGGTTAATCAACTTTTGCAGAGTCTTTCGGCTAAATTAGCTAAACATCTGGGAAAACCCGAATCCTATGTGATGACAGCTTTAGAATCGGGTATAAAAATGACTTTTGCTGGCACTTTTGAGCCAGTGTGTTATGTGGAGATTAAAAGTGTTGGTTCTATTTCCGCCGCTCAAACTAAAAGCATGAGTAGTGATTTTTGTCAAGAAATTGAGGCTTATTTAGGAATACCGAAAAATCGCATTTATCTAGAATTTGCCGAGGCGAAAGGTGATCTTTGGGGATGGAATGGCACTACTTTTGGCTAATTTATGCCAAAATTATCGGAGATAGGGCTTATTTTAACTCTCTGGTTAAGATTTTTGCCTGTTCAATCCAAGCTAACATCACCGCAATATCGGGACATAAATCGCGTCTTTGCAGATTAGCCACCTGAAAGCGGAGAATCTGTCGATGCAACTGCTGAATTGATGTCTGTGCCAATTGCGGGATGGAAGCAATACCGGCATGAACCAGCAAACCGCAGTATTGACAACCCACGGCGGGAATCGAGGCTAACTCCGCCATTGCCACCCACTTATTAATATATTTAGCCTGAATTTGCATTCTTACTGCTAATTTTTCCTTACCCAATTGCGGACGAACTTTTTGCAGAAGTTGTGCGGTGGTGTCGATACCGCAATCCTTTAATTTTTGGCAATCTTGGTCACTTAACCCCGGCAAATGTTCAATTAACCAGCTTTACCTGTGGATAAGTTGCGATCGATTCATCGAAATTATTAACTATTGATAAGTAGATTATAGCAGTTATCTTCAGACCCAGATTAGCTGGTCGATGTCTCGTGAGAATCGATCCCCCTAGGTTCGGCATCTTCTTAAAAAAGGGGAAAAAGGAGGAATTTGATGTGTAGTTTTTAGGAATTATACACAGAAAAAAAGTTGATAGAACCAAAACGGTCTATCAACTCTTAAAATTATCTATTCAAGAACTAAAAATTAACGTTCTTGAAAGACGATTTTTTTGTCCAGGGAAGGACGGTTATTCGACTTAGAGGGGTACTTACTACCACCACTGCGGGGAGTTTTATTAATCACCGGTTTACTGCTCGTCGCTGCGGGAACTTCCCAATCGGTTTTCATCCACTGGGGACAATTTTGATCGTAGATCATTTGCAGGGCAGCCGCCGCGATCGCTTGGGGATCGTATTCTTCACTTAAATCCCGCACTAAAGGCAAGAAAGAAGCCATCCGTTCCCCCGATAAAGCCTCTTTTAGCTGATTTTGCAGCTTGGCCAGGCGTTTTGCTTCTACTTCGGCGCGACTAGGAATGGGACTAGATTCCAGACGTTGACGCAGACGCTGTTCAATCTGACGCAACAAACGCCGATCGATCGGTTCTACTAAAGATATAGCAGTTCCCGTTTTACCGGCGCGGCCCGTGCGGCCAATGCGGTGAATATAGGTTTCGGCATTATCCGGCAGATCATAGTTAATAACGTGGCTGAGATTTTCCACATCTAGACCGCGGGCTGCGATATCCGTGGCTACCACTAATTTAATTTTGCCCTCGCGGAAACGTTGCACCAGTCGTTCCCGTTGCACTTGGCTTAAGTTACCGTGGTATTCATCCACCGTTTGCCCCGCTTCTTGCAGTTTGCTGGTTAATTCGGCCGCGGTTTGCTTGGTGCGGACGAAAATAATCGCCGATTCTAGGGGTTCGATCTCTAACAGGGGTTGCAGGACTTTTAATTTCGTCCAACCGCGAGGGATCAGATAAATTTTCTGCTCGATCTTAGCAGGAGCGGCCTGGGGTTGAGAAACCGTCACAGAAACGGGAGATTTCAAGAAATTAGCGATTAAATCGCGGATTTCCCGGGGCATAGTTGCCGAGAAACAGGCGGTTTGACGGGTGGAGGGGGATGCTTGCAGAATTTTCTTAACATCATCGATAAAACCCATACTGAGCATTTCGTCCGCTTCATCGAGGACTACCCAGTTTAAGGATTCTAGATGGAGTTTTTTGCGATCAAGCAGATCGATTACCCGGCCGGGAGTCCCGACCACAATCTGGACACCTTTTTCCAGACTGCGGATCTGACGTTCCATGGATTGACCACCACAGACTGTCAGGATAAAGAGACGACGATCATCAGAGAAATCTTTGATGGCGCTGGCTACCTGTTGGGCTAATTCCCGGGTGGGGGTGAGGATTAAAGCTTGAACGTTAGGATTTTTGGTGTCCATGCGTTCCAGTAAAGGCAGGGAATAGGCGGCGGTTTTGCCGGTTCCCGTTTGCGACATTCCTACCATGTCATGCCCTTCTAGAAGGAGAGGGATGGCTTTGGTTTGAATTTCGGTGGGGGTGGTGAATCCAAGCGTTTCTAGGTGTTGAAGACGGCTATCGGATAAACCTAAATTGTTGAAACCAGTGGTCATAGGGATTGTTTTGTGGGAATTAAATAAGAAAAATGGAAAAATTAGACTATTTCGCCGTAGAGATCGTAGGTATCGGCCGCAGTGATTCGGACCTGTACGATCGCACCTAGAATCGCCTCCCCTGTCACATAAACCAAGCCATCCACTTCCGGGGAAAAACGAGCGGAGCGCCCGATTAATTCTCCTGTTTCCGGGTTTTCCTGTTCGATGAGAACATCGACAGTTTGACCGATATAAGCTTGATTTTTGCGTTCCGAGATCGGTTGCTGAGTTAACATCAACCTTTCGCGGCGTTCGTCCATAATTGCCTGTGGCACTGGATCGGGCAGGTCAAAAGCGGCTGTACCTTCTTCGGCGGAGAAGGTAAACACCCCGACGTGATCGAACTCATGACGCTTGACAAATTCCAGCAGATGGCTGAAATGTTCCTCGGTTTCTCCGGGGAAACCGACGATAAAAGTCGTTCGTAAAACCGCGTTCGGGATAGCTTGCTTGATCCGCTCGATAATGCCATCGTTGACTCGTCCTTGCCAGGGACGGTTCATCGCCCGCAGGATGTGGGGATGGGAATGTTGTAGCGGCAAGTCTAGATAGGGTAAAACATTCGGGGTCTCTCGGATCGCCTCGATAACCTTTGGCGTTAACCCGGTCGGGTAAGCGTAGTGAACGCGAATCCAAGGTATATCGACTTCTGCCAGCGCTCGCAAGAGTTCCGCTAATTTGGGTTCGCCATATAAGTCTAACCCATAATTGGTTGTTATTTGCGAAATGAGAATTAATTCTTGCACCCCTTGGCTGGCCAATTGTCGCGCTTCGGCCACAATGGACTCGATCGAACGGGATCTTTGATCGCCGCGCAGGTGGGGAATAATACAGAAAGCACAGCGATAATCGCAGCCTTCGGCCACCCGCAGATAGGCGACTCCCTCGCTGGTGGTGCGATAACGGGGCAGATTTTCATCGGCGATAAAAGTGGGATCGGTGCTGACTTCTTTGACGCGTTCTCCCGTCTCTACCCGTTCGACGATCTCGACAATTTTCTGATAATCCCCCGTGCCGACAATGGCCACGGCTTCCGGCAATTCCGTCAGGAGTTCATCTTGGAAATGTTGGGCCATACAGCCGGAGATAATAATTTTTTTATTAGCTTCCGCCAGTTCCACGAGGGTGCGAACGGATTCTTCTCTAGCTGCTTGAATGAAACTACAGGTATTAACGATAACGTAATCGGCCAACTCCTCGTCATTATCTACGGGATAGCCGGCCTTGGCCAGCAGTCCTAACATATGCTCGGAGTCGATCCGGTTTTTCTCACAGCCTAGGTGTGAGATAGCGATAGTTGGCTTATTGCCCATGCGATCGAGTATCAACCAAATCTTAAACTTCTTTTTTAATGTTAAGACATTGTGAACTACTCTCAACGGATTTGAGAGCTTCCTGCTTCAATGGGATGCGCTTTCTACCTCGAAAGATAGCAAGTCTTACCTTCCCTCACCTTGCAGGAGTCCTAGTTCCTAAGACCCACACTTTTTCTTGCAACACGACCCGCCGAAGCTTGGTTATCGCTTAAGGAATAGTGGTCAAGACCTGTTTATGATAACATAGTTTTTTGGAATTGTCTATATACAAAGTCAGCATTCATGAGGGGAACCCTGGGGCGAATTACTTCGCCCCTTTAAAAGCCCCGTCCCATCCCACTAAGCGCGAGGGACTTCTGCTGACACTAAGTTAAAATAATTTCCCCCCCGTGGAACCGTGGCTAGGCTTTCACCCTGTTAAAATGGGTGAGCGGCGCATGGTTTGGGACGCTAAGAGTAGTAGACGCTGTGAACTTAATTGCAACTTTCAAGACAAAAAACCCGATTATTGGCGTGGTTCATCTCGCCCCCCTGCCCACTTCCCCCCGTTGGGGTGGCAGTCTCAAGACGGTGATCGAGCGGGCTGAACAGGAGGCGACGGCTTTGGCTGCCGGCGGTGTTGATGGTTTGATTATCGAGAATTTTTTTGATGCCCCCTTTACTAAGCAACAGGTGGATCCCGCCGTGGTTAGTGCCATGACTTTAATTGTCGATCGCATTAAAAATCTGGTGGTCCTACCGATTGGTCTTAATGTTCTCCGCAATGATGCCCATAGTGCTTTAGCGATCGCTACCTGTGTTAATGCCCAATTTATTCGGGTTAATGTGCTAACGGGGGTTATGGCCACCGATCAGGGCATTATTGAGGGTCAGGCACACGAACTCCTGCGTTATCGCCGCGAATTGGGGTCTGAGGTCAAAATTTTAGCGGATGTTTTGGTTAAACACGCCCGCCCCTTGGGAACTCCTAATCTGACTACGGCAGTGCAAGATACGATCGAACGGGGACTAGCAGACGGGGTGATCCTCTCCGGTTGGGCTACCGGTAGCCCCCCCAGTTTTGAGGATTTGGAACTGGCAGTGGCGGCGGCCAAGGGAACGCCGGTTTTTATCGGCAGCGGGGCTGATTTGGACAATATCGGGCGGTTACTGCCGGCTGCTGATGGGGTGATCGTGGCTAGTTCCCTCAAGCGTCATGGCAAAATTACTGAACCGGTGGATCCGATTCGGGTGTCGCAATTTGTGGAAACGGCCCGGCAGATCAACGATCAAAAGGCAAAAATTAATAATTCTCTCCCTTCTTTGCCCCTGTCCACATAACCCCTTGCTAGAATGGCGGATAGTTTCAGGGGATAGCTATCCTAAGTTTTTAGGAATTGAAAACGTCCTAATTAACACAATATGGTTAGGGAATTTTTCCTTTCGACAAAGTACATTTCGATTTCTCTCCTGACTCCTGAATTCTGCTGTAATTTAATCTAAATAATATTATGCGTCGTCGTTCTGTACCTTGGATTCATCGCTACTCCCGGCCCCTAATTGGGGGCGTTTCGATCGTGGGGGCGATTCTGACCGGCTATTTAACCATTACCAAACTGACGGGAGGGGCTGCTGCCTGTACCGCCGGGGCTAGTGATGGGGCTGGTTGTAGTGGTGTTCTTAATAGTCCCTACGCTACGGTTTTCGGGCTGCCCTTGAGTTTGTTCGGTTTTTTGGCCTATATTGCCATGGCGGTTTTTGCCCTCAGTCCTCTATTTATCAATGGGGAAACTCAGAAAAATCTCCGCAAAAGTTTAGAAAATAATACCTGGTTATTGCTGTTAGCGGGGGCGACGGCGATGGCGGTATTTAGTGGTTATTTAATGTATATTCTAGCCACGGACTTAAAGGAATTGTGTCCCTACTGCATTACTTCGGCTTTGTTCGCTTTAACCTTATTAATTCTCACAATTATCGGTCGCGAATGGGAAGGTTTAGGACAAATTATACTGCCGATGGTTGTGGTGGCGATGATTACTTTGGTGGGAACTTTAGCGGTTTATACGGGAGTAAATTCCCCCACCGTGACAGGAGGAAAAGAAGAAATTACCCGGCCAATGACAGCGGCTACCCCCCCCTACGGTTGGGAAGTAACCACGGTTCCGGGAAAAGCAGAAATCGCCCTGGCTAAACATTTAAAAGCAATTGGTGCGAAGGAATACGGGGCTTTTTGGTGTCCCCACTGTTACGATCAAAAACAGTTATTTGGTAAGGAAGCGGGAGAAATCCTCAAAAAAGAAGGGGTTTATATCGAATGCGATCCCCAAGGGGTTAATGGTAATCCCCAAGCTTGTCGCGATGCCGGAATTAAAGGTTTCCCCACTTGGATTATTAAGGGTCAAGAATATTCGGGAACCCAAAGATTAGAGAAATTAGCGGAGGTTTCTGGTTATACCGGCCCGATGAATTTTAAATATACAGTTCCGGGACGTAAGTAGGAAAGAGTTAAAATTTATACTGGAGGCTGAACCTTGTTCAGCCTTTATTGTTGTTTATTAAGTTTAGCTACTTTGATTTATAATAAAAACGTAGATAAGTTGCTAATTATTGGTTATGACTCAGGTAAATCTACAAAAAGCCGCTAATATTCTCGGTGTAACTACCGCAGAAATACTAACATGGCAAAAGAAAAAATTAATCAAAGGTCAGAAAATTAATCAAGTTGATTGGTTATTTAATCTCGAGCAATTAACCAATCTTAAAAATAACCAATTCCCTGGAGAATTGAAAATCTTACAAACTGTTGAGCCAACTAATTACACAGTTATCGAATTATTTGCTGGTTGTGGTGGTATGGCTTTAGGTTTAGAAAATGCGGGACTAAAAACACAATTACTGGTGGAAATTAATCAAGATTGTGTTAATACTTTAAGACTCAATCGACCGCAATGGAATGTTATAAATCAAGACATAAAAAAGATTGAATTTTCTGATTTTAGAGACAAAATAGATATTGTAGCTGGAGGTTTTCCCTGCCAACCTTTTAGTTATGCTGGGTTAGGGAAAGGATTAGAAGATTTGAGAGGGAGCTTATTTTTTGAATTTGCTCGTTGTTTACAGGAAGTGCAACCTAAAATCGCTATAGCCGAAAATGTTCGAGGATTATTAAGCAATAAAAAAGGAGAAACCCTGCAATTAATGCTGCAAGCTTTACAGGAAATCGGTTATTATGCTGCTTATCAAGTTTTATCAGCCCAATTTCTCGATGTTCCCCAAAAAAGAGAAAGATTAATTATTATTGCCACCCGTCAAGACCTAAATATTAAACCCATTTTTCCCCAATATAGAAACTATACTATTTCTCTGAAAAAAGCTCTAGAGAATTGTCCAAGTTCTCCAGGAGTAGAATATAAAGAAAGAAAAAAAGAGATTATGTCCTTAGTTCCCCCAGGAGGAAATTGGCGGAATTTGCCGATGGATATTCAAAAAGAATATATGAAAAATAGTCTCAAAAATCACGGCGGACGGACAGGATATGCTAAAAGATTATCTTGGGATGAACCGGCTTTAACTATTACCTGTAGTCCGGCACAAACCCAAACAGAAAGATGTCATCCCCAAGAAACTCGTCCTTTGACTGTGAGAGAATATGCACGAGTGCAGTCCTTCCCTGATGATTGGCAATTTACCGGTAATTTAACCTCTCAATATCGACAGATTGGTAATGCGGTTCCCGTTAATATGGCCTATCATCTTGGTGGCTGTTTAATTAATATGTTGCCAGGGGATTATCTGGGGGAAACACAGCCAAAAACCGAACAGTTAAGCATTCCGGGGTTAGAAGTTAATTAATTTTGACTAAAAGTAAATAGGGCTTGCTGAATAAATGTGAAATGTATGCAAGGTAAGGGTTTTAGGGATCGTCGCCCGTACTTTTTCAGCAAACCCTAACTATTCGTAATCACTGACACGCAAAAACTATTGATTTAGGATAAGTAGGGAGGCACAATTATTTGTAGGATGGGTTAGCGGTAGCGTAACCCATGCGGGCGTTGGGTTTCATGCCTCAACCCAACCTACGTTCTGACACGCAAAAACTATTGATTTAGGATAACAAAGACAATTATAATACTTTTAAATCACCGATAACTGTTTCAGTTTTATTGTTAGATGGTATAGGGAATCTCAATAAATGGATGTTGATTGAGATCAAAATCTTGGCTATTACGAGTGACTAATTTGAGATTATAGTAAAGGGCGATCGCTGCTTGAATGGCATCGGGCAATTTCCATTGAATAACCTTTTTGTTAGGCTGTTTGGTTGCCTTTTTTTTGATTTGTTCACGACGGATTTGAATGACTAAATCAGTGATGTTGACATCTAAATCTATCAGGGGAAAATGGCTTAACAACTCTCCTGCTTTTTCAAAGGAATTATCATCATCAAAACCAATGAGAACTTCGGCTTTAGTAATGACAGAAATATAACTTTCATCTCGGTGAGCTTTTAGATAAACTGTAGCTTGGGTAATACCATTAAAATGGTCGATTAAAATACAGGAGTCTATTAATCGTTTCATATCCACTCCTCCCGAATTTTTTGCTGATATTCTAAGCCATCTCCTTTAGTCCAGATTGCCTGGGTTTTATCTAATAAGGCTTCAAAATCGGCTTCTGTCTTTTCATCCTCAACTACTTGAATGTTAATGGCTAACTTTGTTCCTGCTTTAAAGGGTAAGTTAGAGAGGATAATCTTCTGAGAATGATCGATGATTAAATAGGTTTGATAACTATTCATAATTATTGACACGCAAAAACTATTGATTTAAGTAGGTAGGCACAATTATTTGTAGGATGGGTTAGCGGTAGCGTAACCCATGCGGGCGTTGGGTTTCATGCTTCAACCCAACCTACGTTCATTTTATATTTAATTCCACCCACCCACTTAGGACAACAAATACAATTATAATACTTTTGATTTTTATATCTCGTTCCCAGGTTCTACCTGAACTAATAACTGTTCACTGAATCAAGGGTTCTCTCTGAATATTACTTTAAGGCAGAGCCCTGACTGACGGACACATTTTTCAATACAAAGACAAGTACTGTTATGTGAAAGCCTCAAACTCCTGAATAAAAGAAAAGGTAATTTTGCCATAATAATCCTGACGAGCTTTGCGAGAAGCAAAACAGGGAA
>NZ_JADBTF010000503.1:0-11010 GCF_020246295.1 Microcystis sp. M090S1
ACCGCCCCCCGCAACGCGCACGCAGTGGTCTCCCCCCGCAACGCGCACGAAGTGGTCTCCCCACACCCTACACCCCACACCCCACACCCCACACCCCACACCCCAATTCTTATGAGAGATTCCCTATCGAGCCATCTAAGAGTACAACAACATTGCCTCAATCAAGTCAAATTAGCCGTGAGAAAGCAGGGCTTTAGCAGTCAACGCTCCTTAGCTAAAGAAGCTGAATTTAGTCTGGCTATTGTCAGTAACTTCCTGACCGGTAAACCGGTAGAACAAGCCACTTTTGCCCAAATTTGTCGTCGATTATGCCTCGACTGGCAAGAAATCGCCGCCCTGAATGTTCAGCTAACAGCACCCCCTCAAGACAAAATTCTGGTTAATTCTCCATCCAAGAGCGAAAAATTGGACACATTACCCCCCTATCCCAATGGGGCAGTTCCCCTTGGTTCCCCATTTTATTTAGAACGTCTTCCCCTCGAAGAACAGATAAGGCAGGAAATCAAGAAACCGGGGGCTTTAGTGCGGATAAAAGCCCCGAAAGAAATGGGCAAAACTTCCCTACTTTTGAGAATGCTCGATTTTGCCAAACAGCAAGGCTACCGCACGGTGAGTTTGAACTTAGAACAGGTGGACCAGGCCATTTTGAGTGATTTAAACCAATTTTTGCGCTGGTTGTGTGCCAATGCCGCCCGTCAACTACAGTTAAAACCGCAATTAGATGAGTATTGGGATGAGGATTTAGGCAGCAAGATTAGCTGTACGGTTTACATTCAAGACTATCTGCTTGAATCGATTACCGCCCCCATTGTCCTCGCTCTCGATGAACTTAATCAGATTTTTGAACATCCCCAAGTGGCCAAGGATTTTTTACCGCTGCTGCGTTCTTGGTACGAAGAAGCCAAAACCCTACCTATTTGGCAAAAACTCCGTCTTATCGTCGTCCATTCCACGGAAATTTATGTTCCCCTGCAGCTCAATCAATCCCCCTTTAACGTGGGATTCCCCGCACAGTTAAGTCATTTTAGTCTTGAGGAGGTATTACAATTAGCCCAACGTTATCAACTCACCTGGGAAAATCAGGAAAAAGTCAAACAATTGATGGAGCTAGTGGGAGGACACCCGGCTTTGGTACAAACTGCCCTCTACTATCTCAGTCGGGAGGAAATAACCATGACGCAAATATTAACCAGTGCCACCTCTGTCACGGGGATTTATGCCCATCACCTGCGGCGCCATTGGGCGGTATTAGAACAACAGCCTGAACTAGCAAAAGCCCTCGATCGGGTGATGAGCGCGGTGGAACCCGTACAATTAGACCCAATTCTCGCTTACAAACTCAGCAGTATGGGACTACTCAAACAATCAGGAGATAAAGTAGTACCAGGCTATGAATTGTATCGACGCTATTTTTTAGAGGTGAAATCCTCTATCAGTTATCAGTAAACAGTAATCAGTAATCAGTGAAAGGCAGGGTGTGGGGAAGTGGGGAAGTGGGGGAATGGGGAAGTGGGGGAATGGGGAAGTGGGGAAGTGGGGAAATTGAACTAAAACCCCAAAACCCCAAAACCCCAACACCTGAATCCTATCTCCTGTCTCCTGCCTCCTAAATACTGGCTCCCGACTCCTATCTCCTGACGACCGACGACCAGCTACTAACCCCACCAACAAACTTTTTGCCGCAAACCCTACTTATGAATATGTCAATCAAAGATACTGTCCAAAATACTGTCAACATTGGTAATTTTAGTCGCTCGCAACTCGGTCAACCGGATGAGAACAATTTATATAAGGCAGTCGCCACAATTACTGAGGGACATTGGCCAGAAAATCTTTCGGGATACGTTTTTATCGTCTGTCCTTTTCATAGAAAAAATGACCGTCATTTGTTCTCTGGCGAAGGTGTAATTATTAAATGGGACTTGCAGGGGAAAAATAATCAAGTTAACGTTTACAGTAAAAAACTGAAAACTTGGGATAGTTTCTGGCGAAAAGTTTTACCGATATTTAATATTAGTCAAGCCACTTTTCCTGCCGTGGTCAGCATTCTGGGTTCTTCGGAAATAGCGAATACTGCTATGGTTAAACTAGAAAAAGTTTCCGAAGATGAACAACTAGAAGAAACCCGATTAATTCTCACTGCCGATGCGGGACGTTACTGGGAAGTGGATCCCGTTTCCCTTGATACTATCACTCCGATTGGTTATTTTGACCAACATCTTGTTTCCGTGCCTTTGTCTTTTTTCCCAGTCCTAGAAAATACCGCTCATCCCTTCTACGACAAAAAAACCAAAGAATTTATCACCTGTGAATTAAAGCTAAAAATTGTATCAGGAGGTATGTTAAAAGACTTAGATAACTCGGTGTATGTTGTGCTTTGGGATCAACAAAAACAACTTAAACCCTGGAAACTACAGGGAACTATCCTCGATGGTAGTCCCCATTCGGTCATCGTCACCGAAGATTATATCATGATTCCCGATATGCCTTTTCAGATGGGAGTAGCCAAACTATTAGGTATCAGAATCAAGCCGGAAGAAACCTATCCGAAAACTCAAATTTATCTGGTTAAACGTCAAGACCTCAAGGAAGAAGAAACCACCGTTCCCTCGCAATTAATTACCTTCAATGGCGACAGTTATCATTTCCTTTGTAATTACCATAGTATCAACGGTCAAATTCAGCTTGTGGCCATCCAAAACGCCACTATTAGTTTAACCGAAGCGATCGAAAAAGACGATATCCAACATTTTACCGGTCAGGGTTATCCCCCCGAATACCACGGCATTCCCTGGATGTTTTCCTTTGACCCCGGAGTGCTGCGCAAAGTGGTTATCGAAGATGCCAGGGTGATGAGCGAACAAGCTTTCATCCATCCGGGGTGGTTCTCTACCACTCTCTACACCGCCGACCCGCGGGAATTGGAACAGGGATACAGCGCTATTTATCAGGTTTATGCCGGTTATGTGCGCGAATTAATCTGTCGTCGTCAGTATATGGATTGTCGCGACCAGAGTAATCGCATCCTCAGGGATGCCGAACTTCCCTGTCATGACTTGCCCTCGGTATTAGCCAAGGTTCCCTTCGATAAGGATTGGAATCAGTTAACTGAACAGATTAGCCAAGAAAAAAATGCCAGTGATACTCATGTATCACATTTAGGTCGGGGACTACTGGATTTTTATGTTTGTCCCGATGGCTATATTTTAGATAGCATTCAGTTTATTCCCCAAGAACAGGGCTATCTATTTACGACGGTTTTAACCCCGACCAGAGTATTAGAAGCTTGGTTATTTAACCCTGACAATCTCAAGGGCGGACCGATTGCTAAACTGAGTTTGCCGGAAGATGTTCACTTTGGTTTTACCTTGCATTCCGAGTATTTCGAGCAAGTGCTGCCTTCTCCCCGTCCTTCCGTCTCACAGGTAAATCGAGTCCTGTCAGCCTTGCGGAGTCTTGTTTTAGTTCCCGTAGAATTTTTCTTGGGGAGACCCGCAGCCATTTACAATCGCCAAGTAAAAAAATGATTGTTCTCAACGGATACGACATTCTTGCCCAAATCTACGAAAGTGTTAACTCGGAAGTCTATCGGGCTATTCGCACCGCCGATAATCAACCCGTTATCCTCAAAATCCTCAAGCAAGAATATCCAACCGCACAAGAACTAACCCACTACAAACAGGAGTATAAAACCATCTGCGGCCTGAACTTCGAGGGGGCGATTAAAGCCTATGGTTTAGAAACCTACCGCAGAACTCCCGTGATTATTTTGGAAGATTTCGGGGGTATATCCTTAAAAAAATGGCTAGAGGGCAAACCCCTGGCCTTAAGGGACTTTTTAAGCCTTGCACCCCGAATAGTGGCTAATTTAGAGAAAATTCACAACGCCAAGGTTATTCACAAAGATATTAATCCTGCCAATATAGTTCTTAACCCCGAAACCGGACAAATTAAAATCATCGATTTTGGCATTGCCAGCGTCCTGCGGCGGGAAAATCCGGGGCTAAAAAATCCCAACGTCCTTGAGGGGACTTTAGCCTATATTTCTCCCGAACAAACCGGACGGATGAATCGCAGTCTCGATTACCGCACGGATTTTTATTCCTTGGGCGTTAGCTTCTACGAACTTCTCACCGGACAATTACCTTTTCGGGCTAAAGATGCTTTGGAATTAGTTCACTGTCATCTGGCAAAACAACCTTTGGAGATTAATAGTCTCGTCAGGGAGGAAATTCCCCCGGTGGTGGAGGCAATCATCAGGAAACTGATGGCTAAAACCCCCGAGGAACGATACCAAAGTGCCTATGGTATTCGGGCAGATTTAGAAGAATGTTTAAGACAACTAGAAAAAACGGCTAAAATTGAGGATTTTGTCATCGCTAGGCAAGATCTAGCCAATCAGTTCCAAATTCCCCAAAAACTCTACGGTAGGGAGGCAGAAATCGCCACTCTCCTCACTGCTTTTCAACGGGTAGCCACGGTGGATAAAAACTCCTCTCACACCGAACTGATGCTAGTTACGGGTTATTCTGGCATGGGTAAAACCACCCTGGTTAGGGAAATTTACCGGCCAATTACTGAAAAACGCGGCTTTTTTATCTCCGGTAAATTTGACCAATTTCAGCGCGATACTCCCTACGCTGCCGTGGTTAGCGCTTTGACTCATCTCGTCAAGCAACTTTTGGGGGAAAGTCAGCCACAACTGGAACTATGGCGACAAAAACTCCTCAAGTCTTTGGGGGCGAATGCACGGGTTATTATTGATGTGATTCCTGAACTAGAATTAATTATCGGTCCACAACCAGAGGTGTTACAATTAGGAGCGCTCGCTACTCAAAATCGCTTTAATTTAGTCTTTAAAAATTTTATTCGGGTCTTTTGTTCCCCAGAACATCCCTTAGTTATCTTTCTCGATGATTTGCAATGGGCAGACTTGGCTAGTCTCCAGTTAATAGAATTAATTATGCTCGATGGCGATATGGACTATTTGTTTTTAATTGGCTCCTATCGCAGTAATGAAATTAATTCCACCCATCCCCTAACCGCTACTCTCGATAAATTAGAGCAGGGGGGCATAATTATCAATCAAGTTATTTTAAGACCTCTGGGTCCTGCACAGGTCAATCAGTTAATTGCTGACACCTTAAATCATTCACCAGAATATGTGCAATCTTTGGCCGCTTTAGTCTGGCAAAAAACCCACGGTAATCCTTTTTTTGTCAATGAATTTCTGAAAACTATCTACTGGGAAAATTTGCTATTTTTCCAACCAGGGCAGGAAACAACCACTAAAACCGACAATAATAGGGGTTATTGGCAATGGCATCTCGGTCAAATTCAAAGGATTGGTAGTACCGATAATCTGATTCAATTTATGATGGGCAAAATGCAGAAATTGCCCCCCGAAACCCAGGAAATTTTAAGTTTAGCCGCTTGTCTTGGGGCAGAGTTTAATTTATATAGTCTGGCAGTAATCTCTGAAAAATCACCTCCAGAACTTTTACCAATTTTAACTTCTAGTAGCGAAGCTGGTTTAATTATTCCCCTCTCAGAATTGGATGAACAATTACTGATTCAAGAATATAAATTTGCTCATGATCGCATTCAACAAGGAGCTTACGCTCTCATCGAAGACAGCAAAAAATCTTTAATTCATTTGAAAATTGGTCGCCTACTTTGGCAGCATACTGCCGCCAATGAATTATCGGAAAAGATTTTTAAAATAGTCGATCATCTCAATCTTGGTTATCAACTAATTAGCGAGGAAAAAGAACGAGAGTCAGTGGCTAAATTGAATTTACTAGCAGCCCAAAAGGCAAAAGCCGCTAATGCCCAAACTGGAGCCTTAAAATATATTAAAATAGCTCAAAAACTTCTCAAAAAATCAAGCTGGAAAAATAACTATCAACTGACTTTAAATATTTATTCTGAAGCCACAGAAATCGCCTATTTAAGTGGGAACTTTGAGCAGATGCAACGCTGGGCTAATCTCGTATTAAAACAGGCAAAAACAACCCTAGATAAGGTGAAAGTTTATGAAGTAATCATCGAAGCTTATCAAGCCCAAAATCACGAACTAAAAGCGGTAGAAATTGGTTTATCCGTCCTCAAAAGCCTAGATTTCGAGATTCTTGAATCCTTAAAATCATCAGATATTCAGGAAGAACTCAATAAAACTAGGCAAAAATTAGCGGGTCAAAATATCGAAAATTTAAGTAATTTACCGCCGATAAATGAGGAAGAAAAATTAGCAATCATGAAGATAGCGAGTGCCATATTTTCTCCTGTTTATATTGCCGCACCTCATCTCTTACCCATCCTAGTATCAAAACAGGTTAACTTATCAATTGAATACGGCAATAGTTATCTAGCGGCTTTTACTTATGTCAATTATGGCTTAATTCTTTGTGGTCTTTTAGAAGATTGGGAAACGGGTTATCAATTTGGACGATTAGCTTTAAACATTGCTGATAAATTTCATGCCAAAGCCCTGATGCCGAAAATAATTGCCGTCTTTTCCGCCACTATTAGTATCTGGAAAGAACCGATTAAAAATTCCCTGTCCTTGTTAAAATCTTCCTATCAAACCGGTTTAGAAATGGGCGATCTCTACTACGGAACAACCTGCGCCTATCTTTACTGTTTTCATTCCGCCTTTATCGGACAGGAATTAACCGAATTAGCCCAAGAAATAGCTAACTATGATCTGGCTTTTGTTAAGCTCAAACAAGAAAACCCCCGCAACTATCTAAAAATCTACGGCCAAACAGTTTTAAATCTGCTGGGGCGCTCGGAAAATCCCGGTCATTTAGAAGGACAATACTATCAAGAAACTCTTATGTTACCGTACCATCTAGAGGCTAATGATCTCTACGGTCTCTGTGCTTTATTTGTTAATAAATTATACCTTTGTTATCTATTTGGACAGTACGAACAAGCCATTGAAAATGCTAACCAAGCCCAAAAATATCTGGGAGGAGCTACCGCCACTTTCTTGATTTCTCTGCATAATGTCTATGATTCCCTCGCCCATTTAGCTATTTATAATCATCTGGACAATGACCAAAAACAGCAAGTATTAGAACGAGTGACGAATAATCAGAAAAAGCAACAGGAATGGGCGAATCAAGCCCCCTCTAACTATCTCCATAAATTTTATTTAGTGGAAGCGGAAAAAGACCGGGTGCAGCAATCCTATCTAGAAGCCATAGAAAACTACGATCTAGCCATCGCTAAAGCCAAGGAAAATGAATACATTAATGAAGAGGCACTGGCTAACGAACTAGCGGCGAAATTCTATCTCGATTGGGGTAAAGTAAAAATTGCCAAAACCTACATCAATGAAGCGGCTTATCTCTATTCTCTTTGGGGAGCAACAGCTAAAGTCAAAGATATAGAAAGCCGCTATTTTCAGTTAATGGTCAATAACTATAGTTCCAATTACCCGACCGAAACTAGGAGAACTTCCACCAGAAAAAATTCAGTTAGTCATGCGGGAGAACTGTTAGATTTAGCCACGATTATGAAGGCCTTCCAAGCCATTTCTAGCGAGATAGTTTTAGATAAATTACTCGCCACCCTGATGAAAATTCTCATCGAAAATGCTGGGGCGCAGCTGGGCTATCTTATCCTAGAAAGCGGCGGACAACTATTGATCGAAGCCTCCGGTTCGGTGCAGGAAGATGGGGTGACAGTCTTTAAATCTAATGCCATCGAAGAACATCTTCCCGTCTCAATTATTAACTATGTAGCCCGGAGCGGTCAAACCGTTCTTAATGACGATGCTGCCCATGAGGGCAATTTTAGCAATGATTCCTATATTAAAACCCATCAAACCAAATCCCTGCTCTGTTCGCCCCTCCTCGACCAAGGACAACTGCGGGGAATTGTCTATCTAGAAAATAATCTCACCGTCGGGGCTTTTACCCAAGAAAGATTGGAAGTGCTGCAACTGCTCTCCAGCCAAGCGGCGATCGCAATTACTAACGCCAAACTCTACGCCGAAATCAAAGCCAAACAGAGACAACTAGCGCAATTTTTAGAAGCGATGCCAGTGGGGGTATTCGTCCTTGATGCTGGCAGTCAACCCTATTATGCCAATCAAACCGCCCAAGAGATTTTAGGAAAAGAGATAGTTAATATCACCACGGCTAATCAGTTGGGGGAAACCTATCAGTTATATCAAGCTGGAACCGATCGATTGTATCCCACAGAATACCATCCGATTGTCCGAGCTTTAAGGGGGGAAAAAAACACGATGGATGATCTAGAAATTCACCAAGGAGAGAAGATTATTCCCCTAGAAGTGTATGCCACGCCCGTTTTTGACGAAAAAGGAGAAATTATCTATGCGATCACCGCTTTTACCGATATTACCGAACGAAAACAGGCGGAAGCGGAACGGATTCGCTTTACCGAAGAATTAGCCGAGTATAGCCGCACCCTAGAACAGAAAGTGCAGGAGCGCACCCTAGAACTCAGCCAAACCCTAGAAATTCTCAAGGCCACCCAAGCAGAATTACTGTTTGAAAACGAACTCCTCAAAACTAACGAACAATCTAGCACCTTTGACTACCAAGTGGGGGGCAGTTTACCCATGGATGCCCCCACCTACGTGGTCCGCGCCGCCGACCGTTATCTCTATAAAGCCCTCAAACGCGGCGATTTTTGCTATGTTCTCAATCCCCGTCAAATGGGCAAGTCTAGTTTAATGGTACGCATGATCGACCACCTCCAACACGAGGGGGTCTGTTGCGCTCCCATTGATTTAACCCGCATCGGCAGCGAAAATGTCACTCCCGACCAATGGTACAAGGGGATAGCCTTCGAGTTAGGGCGACGTTTTGGACTGCTCAAAAGGGTCAATCTCAAAGCTTGGTGGCAAGAACGGGAAGATGTCTCGGCAGTACAGCGCTTGGGCGAATTTATCGAAGAAGTGTTATTGCTGGAAGTGGGGATCGTGGAAGGTTCTCCCCCGAAACCGATCGCGATTTTTATCGATGAAATTGATAGCGTTTTGGGCTTAAATTTCGCGGTTAATGACTTTTTTGCCCTGATTCGTTCCTGCTATAACCAGCGTGGTTTTAACCCGCTCTATCGGCGTTTGACCTTCGCTTTCTTCGGTGTTGTCACCCCCTCCGATTTAATTACCGACCACCAAATCACTCCTTTTAATATCGGTCATTCGATTCAATTGGAGGGTTTTAAGGAACACGAAGCCCAGCCTTTACTGCGCGGATTGGCCGAGAAAGTTAGTAACCCGCAAACTGTCTTAAAAGAAGTCTTTGCTTGGACAAACGGTCAACCTTTTCTGACCCAAAAACTCTGTCAGTTAATTCGCACCGCCGCCTCGCCGATTCCCCCCAATGGTGAGGCCTCCTGGATTGAGGACTTGGTACAGAAGAAGATCATTGACAATTGGGAGGCTCAGGATGAACCGGAACATCTGCGGACTATTCGCGATCGGCTTCTCAACAGTCATCGCTCCCAGTTACTCCTGAGACTCTATGAACGGATTTTAAGGGAAAAAGAGGTGATTGCCGAGGATAGCCCTCCAGAAAAAGAGTTACTTTTATCGGGGTTAGTGATCAAAGACCAAGGCCGGCTGCGGGTCCATAATCCCATCTATCAAGCAATCTTTAACCTCCATTGGCTGACCCTGGCAAAATCAACCTAATACTAAATCCTGTTTAAAAGGCATAGGATAGTGGGAAGTTGTGGAACAATACCCAACTGGGTTTTTAAAGTTGGATTGGGAGTTAATCAAACTATTAAAAACGGATTTGCTATTACACCCTGAGCAATCGCTGATTTAGCGGCACTCGCTCCTATCATTCCAGAGATCAAAACCCTTGAAGTCCCCAAAAACTCCAAAATCTGAATCGCTAGTTGGGGAAAGAAATGTAAAGATTTATTAAATATAGAGAAATTGCGGCATGGGATATGATTGATCTGGTTGCCTATTAGTCTAAGTCAGATGAATATCGAACAAGCAGTCATTAAAAACCTCAGAAAACTTCCCTTAGAAAAACAACAAGAAGTCTTATCTTTCACCGAATCTCTCATCGCCAAAACTTCACTTCCTTTGCCAGCTCCGACTCTTACCCCTGAACAGCGAGCCGCTAAATGGATGAGTTGGGTACAAAGCCATTCCTCTAATAATCCCCCTTTACCTGATGAAGCTTTACACCGTGACACAATGTACGAAGATTAATGACCCAATATTTACTGGATACTAACATTCTCTTACGAGCTAGTGACCCTAACTCATCAAGTTATCCCCTAATCATGAATGTTGTTGACATGATTATTAGACAAGGGGGAGAATGTTTGATTACTTCTCAAATTTTAATTGAATTTTGGGTTGTAGCAACACGCCATAAGGATGTTAATGGACTAGGTTGGACAACACAAAAAACACAACAGGAAATTAACCAAATTTGATCTCAATTTTCTTTATTAGCAGAAACCCCAGATATTTTCCCCCTTTGGTTTCAATTAGTCACCACCTACAATATTAAAGGAAAACGCACCCATGATATTAGGCTTCTTGCTGTCATGAAAGCTTCTAACATTACCCAGTTATTAACCTTTAATTCTGATGACTTTATCCCTGTCCCCAATATTACCATCGTTCATCCGCAAGATTTCATTAATTCCCAATAATTAAGCAGCAAATCCGACATAACGCACCAACATCCCTCACGGAAGCGGATAGTTCGCCTGAGAAGGGATAAAACAACGGAAAACACCTTTCCCTGTCAATCGCTAGTTAGGGAGAAGAATGTAAAGATTTATTAAATTGTAGCTTTTGATACAGTTGCGAGGGGGGGAATGTGTACAGTTTTGTTGTCTGCCTTTGGTCTTGGGTTAGGCTGTTGCTTGACCTGGCTGCGAGGAGGAGCTAAGTAGGTCATTACTTTTGAAAACTGGTATTATTGTTAGGAAACTCACATCCATGATAAGTAAAAAACAATCAGAAAACAAAGTTAATGCTCTTACAAAAACGCT
>NZ_JADBTF010000504.1:0-2947 GCF_020246295.1 Microcystis sp. M090S1
GCGTTGGGTTTCATGCTTCAACCCAACCTACGTTCATCTTATATTTAATTCCACCCACCCACTTAGCAAGTTATTAAACCTGTTCGTTATCAATCATGGAATCCCCTAGTGCGCCTAAATGAAATGTAAAATATTTACCACCTCTATTCTTGGATTCGCCAGTTGTACTGCCTCTCCGTTCACGAATCAAATAGGCGGATTATATTGCTAGAACTAAAAAAAGCGGGTTGAACCCCGCTTGTCATCAAAAACTAAGCCAACTTAAAGGCATCTCGCCAACACCAGCGCAACAGGGTAAAAGCTATCAAACCTTTAACCACTTCTAGAAACCAATAACCAATCTGCAAAGACATCATTTCTCCCGACATTCCCGACGCAGTAACGGGAGCTAGTAAACCCATAGCGCTCAGATTGGGAGTGAGAAAATAGGTGTAAATTAGGGTGATTACTAAGAGAACACCGGCGAATAGAAGCGATCGATGTTCGGGGAGATGGATTAAGGTATGATAGCGGTGGAAGACAACAAAGCTACACAGCACAATCGCCGCACAAACTAATTCCAGATGGTTAAAAATGCCAAATAGCAAGTAACCAGCACTGGCAAAGCCATTTTGTGTCATCATGCCAGCTACGGATAAGCTGGGGAGAATGATTAAATCGATGACGAAACTGGCACTTAACCAGAAACCGAGAACAACCATGGCTAGGGTTGTCCAATTAAACCAAGACCGATAACGCTCAACAAAAGTTTTCATTAGGCTTGCTCCTCCTTGCCTTTATAATTTAATTGTAAAGAGCGTTCGCCAAAATTTTGGCCAGTTTTTTGGTAATTCTTAGCAATTCTTATCAATTCTTATAATATCAACTTAGTTTTCCGGAAGGACAACCAAACAATACCGCTCTTACCTCTAGATTTGGCTACCCGCTCGGCGCAGAATTGTAAAGATTTATCAACAAGTGTTTATAAAAACCTTTAAATATTGACCAAGGTGACGATTCTAGACTTACCCTGAAACAATAACTGACTATCTACGGGTTTACTGTTATGGATAAGGATTTTCGTAACTATCGCATGGTTTGCACCCTCACCTTCGGAGATATTTACGGACAAATAATCGTTTGGTTAATCGTTATTTTTCTTACTCTCGCTTCCACTCTAGCTCTTTGGAGTAGCACTAGACAAATTTTCGCCCTCGCTACCGTGGGGTTAGTCGTCGTCCTCTCTTTGCCTTTTTTACTCTTTGCTTTCGTTACTACCCTCCTCAATCATATTGAATTCGTTCCCATCGAAGCGGAAACCAACATTCGTCGTGGTCCTGTCCCCGGAGTTAGCGGCAGCCGTGTACCCGCAGCCAGCTAAATCCGACCAAATCCCCAATCAATAATCTAGAGACGTTGTCAGCAACGTCTCTAGCAGTTTTTGCCCTTGTTTGCGTCGGGGTTTCTCGTTCTAGATTTTTGTTAATTTTTGTAAATTTAACTTGTTTTTAAAACCTTTTTCTGTTAGGGATTATCCAAAGAAAAATAGATGAAAGAGGCAAATCGTCAAGAGAATAATCTTGTTTGCTGCCTGATCCCGGTCAATGATAAATTTTAAAATACCTAGTCTTTTACATTTTCCCAACTCTCGGAGTGATCCCCGATGTTAAAAAATCTCTTTGGTGGCAAAAAATCTGACTTTTACCTAGAACTAAAAGAAACCGATGGTGAACAAAAAGCGACAGCAACCACGGCAGCAGCCGCGCCTGTTGTGGAAGCGCCTGCCCCTGCTGTGGAGTCTGCTGCCGCCCCCGTAGCCGAGAAAAAAGCCAAAAAAACTTCTGTTAAGAAAGAAAAGCAAGTAAAAGAAACTCCCGCCGCTCCTGTGAGCGCACCGGCCCCCGTAGCCCCCACTAACGGTAAAGTAGAGCCGCAAGAAGTGGAATTTGCGACAAAATACTTGATTACTCCTAGTCTGTCTCGCCGTCGCCCTGGTCCAAGTTTGAATGGTTTCAAAGACATGGCGCGCAAAGCGAAACTACCTGCTAACCGCGGCTAAATCCCCCCGGGATTGCTTTCTCAAAAAAAAAGGAGAGCTTTCTTTGACTCTCCTTTTTCATCAGGGTGCATCTACTGACTCAAGTGTAGCAGAGAGTTTTTTTAAGGTTGGTTATTTAGGTTACTCCCTAGAGTATTTTGGCGATAATTATCACCTGTCTTCTTGGGCAATTTTTAAAACCTAGGACTAGGTTGGCTGGTGGACGGGTGCAAAATCAGCATTCATATTCTTGATTCGGCAACGCCATTAGGGATTAACTTTCGCCGCTCGGATTAGCCAACCGATTACCCCACCCGTAACACCACTGAGGATCGAACTGAGCGAAGCGGTGATCACCACTACTCCGATCTGTTTCCAGTTTTTCAATTCCCCGACTTTTTCGGCGAGATCGGTGGTTTTCCCCGCCGCGTTCTCTATAACTTTAACTCGATCGCTTAAACCCTCTATCTTCGCGTCTAGGGTTCGGATATCGCCTTTAATTTCCGACTGCCCTAACTCTAAATTCTTCTGTCCGTTTTCTATGGTGGTTAGTCGGTTTTCCAGGGTGGTTAGTCGGTTTTCGATCGCCTTTTGTCCGTTGGCAATACCGATGATTAAATCCTCTAATCTTTTTAAATCTTTTTCAGTGGCGGCTGTCATCAGTTAAACTCCTCTTAGTTGAATTTTTCTTGCCCAGATTCGATACTTTATTGATTGCGGATAACTTTCTCATCGGAAATTTTGGGTCTGAAACCCCGCCGTTCTAGGTTGGCTTTACGTTAGAATTAAAAGGCCAGTCTCGAAAACCAAGTGGACGGCGCAGCACCTTGAAAACTCGGCTGAGGGGGTCCCGACCAGAAAAGCTTGGCCGGGTAAAAAGTCGCGCGCAACAAGTACAAGAAGCTATAGGCGGTCAACGTACCGTGGGAC
>NZ_JADBTF010000505.1:0-5011 GCF_020246295.1 Microcystis sp. M090S1
CTGTCTCCCGTCTCCCGTCTCCCGTCTCCCGTCTCCCGTCTCCTGTCTCGGAGTCTCCTGTCTCAGAGTCTCCTGTCTCGACCAGGAAATTAATTTTGCACGACTACTTACTATAAGAATTCATCTTTCTATCGTATTGAGGACGACAGGGACTGCCCCAAGCGACCTTTTGAGCGGGAATATCAGCAAATACGCTACTTCTTGCCCCAATAACAACATTAGAGCCAATTTTTACCCCCGGAGCCAAAAAACAATCGGCCGCGATCCATGTACCATTACCAATGAGGATGGGAGTGGTTTTTAAGCTGAAAGAGCGATCGCAGGGATCGTGACTGCCAGTGCAAAGATAACATTTTTGAGAAATCACACAATGACTGCCGATGGTAACGTTATCTAAACTATAAATCACCACATCATCGCCGATCCAAGTATAATCGCCGATCGCCACTTTCCAAGGATAAGTAACCCTTGCCGTCGGGCGAATTTTCACCCCAAGGCCGATTTTAGCCCCGAATAGTCGCAAAATAGCGCAGCGAAAGCTGTCCATTTGGTGCAAACTGAGGGGAAAAAGAATTCCCTGTACTAACCACCAAAGTAGGATAATCGGATTAGAACGACCGCGATCAAACCAAGATTGATCGTAGGTACGCAGATCTAGCCACGCTTCCTCATCGGTGCGGATTTCTGGGGACATAGGACTTATTTAATCATTTCCGCGGGTTGAGGTTCCGAGGGTTTAACCGGGGGATTAGCATGGGCATTAACGTTTAATTTACCGCCAAATTGCCGTAATTCGTACAATTTAACCCCTATTTGGTATTCGTACTGACTCAAAAGACGACCGTAGATATAACCAGCTTTGCCATCCAAGAAACCGAGACGGATAAAATAAAAGAGAATAAAGCGCAGCAGCGGTTTAAAGGACAATTTTACCCAAATTTTCTTTAAAAAACGTTTTCTCTGCACCGCATCACCGAACAGGTTCGCTCCGATCGTGCCGCTTTCGTCATTACCCGTGAGAATATTGTAATAAACTCGCGCCTCCCAGTTGGAATAACGATTATGTCTTTCTAACCAATGATAGATATCGCGGAAATCGATGTGCAGCATATCATTTTTCAGATATCCCACCTTGCCATCGAGGATAACGTGTTCGTGAACCTCGTTATCTCCCGTGTTGGGGATATCTTCCGTGTTTAAATTCTCGTATCTGCCCGACTTATGTTTAAATAAGCGCAGATTCCAGTCGGGATACTTGCCACCATAACGAATCCATTGTCCGAGGAAGAAGACGCGACGATTGAGATAATAACCGTTATAGTTGGGATCTTGGATCACGCTGGCGATTTCGTCCCATAGTTCGGGGGTGATTCTCTCATCACAATCGACGATTAATACCCATTCATTGCGAAAAGGCAGATTATCGAGGGACCAGTTTTTCTTTTTCGGCCAACGACCATTAAAATAAAATTGGACTACATTAGCCCCATAGTTTGTAGATATTTCGATCGAGCGATCGCTACTTTGGGAATCGACGACAAACACTTCATCAGCCCTAGCAACACTCTCTAAACAGGCGGGAAGGTTAGATTCCTCGTTTTTGGCGGGAATCAACACCGAAACGGGAATTTTTTCTGATTGACTAAACATTGGTACACTGTGGCTAGGTAGAGTGTTCGCATCTTTCCTTAAAACCCTTAGTCACTCTGAAAGCGAGAACTAGGACCTAAGATTTTTCTTGATCTTACTATACCTTATTTGGTTTTTTACCTAAAAATATCGGCTTGAACCCAAGAGAGAGACTCCTAGAGACTTGCATATTCTCCCAGAAAATAGTGAAAAATTTGATCGCTAATTTCTAACTGCGAAATAGACGACTATACTGGGTTTCGTGGTTCATACTGGCAAAACTTAGCCCCCAACTCCAACTGCTCAGGTTTTCATCGGCTAAACTGATAATATCTGCTGTTGCTGTTAATAAACTGGGCTGTAAACCGATCAGAAGGGATTGTCCTAGGGTTTGCCCTAGGGGAATTAAACGCAATCCTGCATTGATTAAATTACTTGCCCAACTGTGTAAATAGCCTAAAACCGCTAATTCTTCGCCAATTTGCCAATGACTTGCCCCGATCGCAAAAGCGGTGGCATAATTAGCCTGTTCTGGTAGATTATCTCTGGCCGGCGCTAACTCCCGCAATAAGTTTAACAGCGATCGCCCCATTTGCCAGCTTTGCTGTCTTAATTCGGCCGTTTCCCGCGTTGCCGATAACCAATTATCCCAATAATTAAGTTTTGTAAAATCCTCTTGACAAAAACAACGATATACCCTTACCAAAACAGCCGTTTCTAAGCGAATCGAGCCTTGACAAAGCGATCGCTCTAACCAATCATTTAAGCTGGCACTATTGGAGATAATCCCCTTTTCGACGAGGGTTTCTAGCCCCTCGGAATAACTATAAGCCCCCACGGGTAAAATGGGACTAGCCAATTGTAATAAACACAAAAGTTCTTTTTGAGCGAGCATAGAAAACCGAGAAAATTGTCCTTAACACAATTAGGGAAATGCTTGGCACTTCCGTATGTAGATCGAGCCTGTAGAAAGCGGCACTCTGTGAATTATACCGTGGTTAATAGCCACAATTATAAACTACTATACTTATGTCCTCACGAGAACAGCATTTTCTGAAAATAAATCTTGTCGTTCTCCTCTTGATTTTAGCTTTGATTGCTTGGGTTGATCGGGAAAAATTACACTCTAGTCTTTTGTTTTATCCTCCCGCTACTCCCCCAACTCCGCTCGCTGGTTTATTAACCCATTCTTTTCAATTGCTTTGTTGTTTACCCCCGATTGTTTGCCTTTTTAGTTATGCTTTATTGTCCCGCAAGACAAGTTTCAATAATTCTGACATTTTTTTACTTTTTTCTGGCATAATAACGGGACTTTTTGCCATCAATGAAATCTTCAGAATTCATATCATTCTCCTCTATTTTAATATTCCCAAATTCTTGACTATCTCTGTTTATGCCCTCGCAATTCTGATTTATGGTTTAGCATTTTGGCGGCGAATAATACAAACTTATTACCAAATTTTAATCATCGCTTTAGCACTTTTAACTTTGGCAATCGCTATCGATTTTCTCCAGATTAAAAATCAAGGTTTTGCTAGTCTAAGTGAAGGAATTCCTAAACTGTTAAGTGCTGTGAATCTAGCTGGCTATTTTTGGGATGTATGTTTTCAAGAAATTTCCGCCCAGATCAAATCCCAATAAATTATCCATTCATCTGTTTAACCAGATGTAAAATTTCGGGAAGAATCAGTTTTTCTAGGGCTAATTTAACGGCATTAGTGGAACCGGGGAGAGAAAAGACTAATAAGTTTTGATAAACCCCAGCTATTGCCCTTGATGCCATGGCACGGGAGCCAATTTCCTGATAGCTGAGATAACGAAATAATTCGCCAAAACCGGGCAAAGTAATCCTTAATAAAGGTACTAAAGCATCATAGGTATTGTCTCTGGGAGCAATACCCGTACCCCCATTGAGAATTAAGACTTTTATCTGATTTTGATTACTAATCTCTGGTAAGATTGCTTGAATTTGTAAGGGTTGATCGGGGATAATTAAGTATAGGCCGATATCATGACCCGATCGAGTTAGTAACTCTTGAATTATTTGGCCACTCCTATCCGTCTCTGGGGTACGAGTATCGCTCACCGTGACTACGGCACAGGTAAGGTTAAGGGGGGCGGTGTCGGGATGGGGAATAAAGGTCATAATTAGCGATCAGCTGAGAGTTGGAGAAAAACAAGTATTGAGAACAAATGTATGCACTAAGTAGCCAGTGCAGTCAACCGAGAATAAAAAACTTAACTTTTGCAAGTATTGCCGATTTTTGCCAGTTTTTGGAACCTTTTCGCCGGTAATGATGACAAGGTGAAAGGAGCTTCTAGAGAACAGATTATCCCAAAATAACAAAATCGAGATTATCATCTAATTGGTATAGATTATGACTGGAATTATGAGTCAACTCAGTCCCCTACAAGCCGAACAAATCAAGGAAATCGGGACTTATTTACGTCAAAAACGAGAAGAAAGCGGCCTGAGCATAGACGATATCGCCGCCCTGACGATGATTAGAGTACCAATGCTAGAAGCGTTGGAAACGGGGAATTGGCAGAAATTACCAGAATTAATTTATGTCAAGGGATTTATCAAACGCTACGGTGATGCTCTAAAAATTGATGGTAAAGCTTTAGCCGATCGCTTGTCTCCTAGTGCGGAACAATTAGCTCAAGAGGTAACTATCCCGAAAACACTGCCCACAAAAGTTACCCCTCTCCCCAAGGCTGAACCCGCTGCCCCAAAAGTGGAACCGGTGAAACCAGAAAAACCAGCCCCGGAAACTGGCCCCCAACCGGCTAAATCAACCTTTTTCGGGATGTATCTCTGGCTAGGCTTGCTGGCGGGTATATTTTGCGGTATTGGCTATCTTTTCCTCCGTCCCCCTCTCTCTAACCCCCCTGCCGTTACTCCCTCTCCTTCCCCCGTGGTTTCCCCCGCGCCGGTAGTCCCTCCCGCACCGATAGCCTCTCCTTCCCCTTCTCCTCAGTCAAAAGTTCCCCTCTCAGCCCAGGTAACTATTGAACAGGCCGCTTGGGTAAGGGTAATTGCCGATGGCAAAAAAGTCCATGAAGGCAATCTCCAACCCGGGACTAAACAAACTTGGACAGCCCAAAAGAGTTTAAATATTCGATCGGGCAATGCTGGCGGTGTTAAAATCTCTCTTAACCAAAAACCTGCCCAATTAATGGGTAAAGCTGGCCAAATTGGCGAAATCACCCTAACTGCACCTCCTCTCAGCGATCGGTAGGTGGTGATTCGGTAGTAGTGATGGCGGCTTAATCCTTTGCTTTGCTGTGCATTGTAGTCATGGATAAAATACCAAAGGGCTCCCCAACGTGATTCTCCATTTTTTTAGAGAAAGATAGACTCTCTCTCACCAGCCGAGAA
>NZ_JADBTF010000506.1:0-5592 GCF_020246295.1 Microcystis sp. M090S1
AAACAGCACTTTTTCTCGGTCAATGATTAGGATAAGTTATAATTTAAAAATTAATCAACAACTAAAGCTTATGCTTGTAGCTAAGTGAAATCATTGATTAAGAGACCTGTACTTTTCAATGACTTTTTCAGCAAACCCTAAGTATCTAAGCTCTTCTTCTAAGTCACCTAGAAAACGGGTTTCTTGAAGAAACCCGTTTTCTGTGTTAAAAATTGTCAGCTACACCCGCCATCCATTAGTCACATATTTCTTAACATAAAGTTTGACAACAACTGTGGTATAACTTCACAATAACTTGATATTATTATTACAATAGTCTCAAAAACAATGATCGAATTAAGTCCCGCCGCCGCTAGAGAAATTGAACGTTGGAGTCAAAGCCGTCGCCTGAGTGGTTCCTATCTGCGTTTGGCAGTAAAAAACGGTGGTTGTTCGGGACTTCACTATCATCTCGAATTAACCGATATTGCGGCAGAAAACGATCGCTTTTATCAAAGTCAGGGTATTAATATTTTAGTCGATCCTGACAGCGATCGCTACCTACAAATTTTAAAATTAGACTATTCAGAAGATCTCATGGGTGGTGGTTTCCGTTTTACCAATGCCAACACCCAAAATACCTGCGGTTGTGGTCTTTCCTTTAGTGCTTAATTAACTACTCCAAATAGCCAAGACAACTAAAAGCGCATTAACCAGATAAAATGCTCCCACAATCCGGGTTTCCGTCCAACCACTTAATTCTAAATGATGATGAAAAGGAGCCATTTTTAACAATCTTTTGCCCTTGCGATCGGGTCCTTTTGTGGCTTTATAATAGATAACCTGAGCGATTACCGAAAGAGATTCCAGAAAGAACAGACCACTAATTAAAAATAATCCCCAGAGATGTCCAGTAATTAAACCCACTGCAGCTAAAGCACCTCCCAAAGCGAGGGAACCCGTATCACCCATGAACACTTTAGCGGGGTTGCGGTTATGAAAAATGAAGCCTAGACAAGCACCAGCAAAACAAGTGCAGAAAATCGCTAAATCCGGATGACTAGGGGCGATAATAAGACCTAAACCCAAAAAAGCGATCGCACCAGTTCCCCCCGCTAATCCATCCACCCCATCGGTGAGATTAGTGGCGTTACTTTCAGCCACAAGGACAAATCCCGCCAAAATCCAGAAGAAAAAGCCCAAAGGAATGACTAATCGACCCCAAAGGGTGATATCGGTACCCACCTGATTGAGCGACATCCAGAGACAAAAAAGCACCGCCCCCGTTATCTGTAAAATTAACTTCATCTGGGGAGATAGGCCCTTATTCGACTTATAACGCAGAATTTGCCAATCATCTAACCAACCGATACCCATGTAAACAAAGGTCAGCAAAGCAACCGCCACCACATTAGGAGTAAATTTAGACCAGATTAAAGCGAAAATAAGGGCTACTGGCACAAAAAAGCTGCCTCCCATGGTCGGGGTTCCTGCTTTCTTTAAATGAGCCTGGGGTCCATCTTCGCGCATAATCTGACCCATTTTCAAGCGCCGCAGCATCGGCACCACTTGACAACCAAGACCAGCACTGATTAATGTTGTGGCCATCAGGGGGAGTAACAGGGAATTAGTGGACTGAAAAAAAACTACTAACAGAAATAGTAATCCCGTTAGTAGAATCAGGAGATGGGTTCCAGTGGGTTTTTTAAAGATAGGGGCGGAAAAAATGTTAGCGTTCACGACTAAAGCGTCAGATAAGGGTAAAATTTGCCAAAGAAGACGGGATTAATCTTCATCTAAGACTAATTCATCCTCGTCGTCATCATAACCGATATCATCGACATCCATGAGTTCAGATAGTTCCACATCTTCTTCGAGAGTGAGATCTGGTTCGGCGATTTTATCCCGGGGAATCATGCGATTATTTTTTTCTAACCACTCGACAATGGAAGCGTCTTTTTTTAGGGGAATAACCGCGGCCGGTTCGTAGCGGGGTTCTTGACGAATAGAAGGATTAAGCATAATCACTCGACGATTAACAGCAATCATTTCGAGTTTACCATGTCTTTTAAGGCTCTGATAATCTCTTGATTGGCTGCGGGGAAAGTGTAATGATCTAGTTCCTGGATGGTTACCCAGCGGATTTCTTCACATTCGATCGCCCTTGCTTCGCCACTGAGATAACGACAGTTATATACTTGTAGATTAACCCGAAAATGACTATAGGTGTGATCGATAGTGATTAAATGACTATCCACTGCGATGTCAATGCCAATTTCTTCTAATATCTCCCGTTTAATACATTCCTGCACCGTTTCATTGCCTTCGATTTTGCCGCCGGGGAATTCCCAAAAACCGCCCAGGAGTCCCTTGGCCAGACGGCGATCGATTAAAATTAAATCTCGATCATCTCTAATTACGGCCACACCGATTTTTTTAGAAGCTAAAGAGTCTGTTTCGGGAATCATAGTGGTTATTGGGGCAAAAACAGCAAAAAATAGTTAAAAATTGACTGCGGAAAATTGAGTCAAAAGATGATATAATCGAGAATTGTACGATTAACGATTAACAATGACAGTCAGTTCCGAATCAAAGTTTATTTTAAAAGTATTGTGGTTAGATCAGAACGTAGCGATCGCTGTAGATCAGGTGGTCGGCAAAGGAACTAGCCCCCTCACCGCTTATTTTTTCTGGCCGCGCAATGATGCTTGGCAACAACTGCAAGAGGAGTTAGAAGCAAAACACTGGATTGATGAGTCCGATCGCGTCGATGTTCTCAACAAAGCCACAGAAGTAATTAATTTTTGGCAAGAGTTACGCAATCAAGGCCGACAAATCCCCATGGCCGATGCACAGTTAAAATTCCCCGAAGTTGTGTTTAGTGGTAGCAATTAATTTATAGCAGTTATCTTAATGGGGAGCGACAAAATCTCCAGTTTTAGGCAACGGAAAACAGGAAACTTTTTCAGTGATCACCGCTCAGCAGGAGAACAGCAACTTCTCAATAACAGTATTCACTGAAACCTCAAATCTGATAACTGATAACTGAAAAAGAATCGGGTAGGTTTATATAAACCCGCCCGATTTTGCTTTAATTTAATTTGATTTGGTTGGGTTTAAAGCGATACTAAACCGCCAGCGGCCTGGTATCTAGCGCGAGCTTTGCGCCATGATTGTTGCGCTTGGATAGTTTTGCGACGGTCATCCCCTTTGCTGGCTTCATCGAGACGGGTTTGGGCCTGTTCGTATTCGGTGCGAGCTTTTTCTTTATCGATTTTTGAGCCTAATTCCGCCCCATTAACGAGGACTTTGATCTCATTATTTTCGACTTCAGCAAAACCGCCCAAAACCGCGATATTTTCCCAGTCTTTCCCCGGTCGAATTCGCATTACGCCAATATTCAGGGCAGTTAATAAAGGAGCGTGACCGCTAAGAATACCTAATTGTCCCGTGGAACTGGGTAGGATTACTTCTTCAGCCACGTTATCCCAGACAATGCGATCGGGTGTAATAACCCGTACTATAATGCTCATTGGTGATAATAACGATAATTTTGGCAGATTTCTGGGTTAAGTAACCGCGTTTAGCGGTTACTACTGACTTTTAATTAGCCTTTTTTGAGTTTTTCGCCTTTAGCGATCGCTTCATCGATACTGCCGACCATATAGAACGCTTGTTCGGGTAAGCGATCGAGTTCACCTTTGAGGATCATCTGGAAGCCTTTGATCGTATCAGCGAGGGTAACGTATTTACCCGGGGAACCGGTGAACACTTCGGCCACGAAGAAAGGTTGCGAGAGGAAACGCTCAATTTTGCGAGCGCGGTCAACGGTGAGACGATCTTCTTCCGACAATTCGTCTAAACCGAGAATAGCGATGATGTCCTGTAACTCTTTATAGCGTTGCAGGGTAGATTGGACGGCGCGAGCGGTGCCGTAGTGTTCATCACCGACGATATCAGCTTGGAGCATGGTGCTGGTGGAACCGAGGGGATCTACCGCCGGATAGATACCTTTGGAAGCCAGACCACGAGATAGTACAGTTGTTCCGTCCAAGTGAGCGAAGGTAGTAGCGGGAGCGGGGTCAGTCAAGTCATCCGCGGGTACATAGACCGCTTGGATGGAAGTGATGGATCCTTCTTTGGTGGAGGTAATCCGCTCTTGCAGGTCGCCTACATCAGTACCGAGGGTGGGTTGGTATCCTACCGCAGAAGGCATCCGACCGAGGAGCGCCGATACTTCCGAACCAGCTTGCACGAAACGGAAGATATTATCAATAAATAAGAGTACGTCTTGCTTGTTGACATCGCGGAAGTATTCGGCCATGGTCAAAGCGGAGAGACCGACGCGCATTCTCGCTCCGGGGGGTTCGTTCATCTGACCGTAAACGAGGGCGATTTTCGATTCTTCGGGGTTATCAGCGTTGATTACCTTCGATTCGATCATCTCGTTGTAGAGGTCGTTTCCTTCGCGGGTTCTTTCACCCACACCGCCAAAAACCGAGACACCCCCGTGTTGAATGGCGATATTGTTGATTAATTCCATCATAATGACGGTTTTGCCCACACCAGCACCCCCAAAGAGGCCGATTTTGCCCCCTTGACGGTAGGGGGTGAGCAGGTCAATCACCTTGATACCGGTTTCAAAAACCGTCGGTGTTACTTCAAGATCGACTAATTTGGGAGCGGGACGGTGAATAGGAGAGGTTTCGGTGACGTTAACCGGTCCTTTTTCGTCCACGGGTTCACCAAGAACGTTAAAAATCCGACCGAGGGTGCATTTACCCACGGGAACGCTAATCGCTGCGCCGGTATCCACGATATCCATACCGCGCACTAAACCATCGGTGGTACTCATGGCAACGGCGCGCACTTGGTTATCACCGAGTAACTGTTGTACTTCACAAGTAACCGATAGATTTTGACCGGCGGAGTTAGTTCCTTTTACGGTTAAGGCATTATAAATACGGGGCAGTTTGCCACTGGGAAATTCGGCATCGATGACAGGACCGATGATCTGGACGATTTTACCAACGTTAGTTTCTGTTGTCGCTACCATTGTTTATGTCTACTCTGGGTTTTAGCTGATAACTCCCACAAGGGGAAAGTCTTAATTTTTTGTAAAATTAGCCAATACACAGCTTATCACGCTAGGGGATCAGATCAGTTATTTTCGCTATCAGCCCTCAGCAGTCGGTCGTCAGGAGACTCGGAGACGGGAGATTATTTTATTTGTTCCCCCCACTTCCCGCTTCCCGCTTCCCGCTCCCTGCTTAACAAACACAGGGGTTTGCCTTTAATTGAACGTTACCTGATGTCTCAAGGAGAAGATGGCCACAGTGTCGAGGGTTTAATTGCTCAAGATATAGGTTGGGATTTTTAAGGGGAAACTCTCTTTTAAAATTGGGGTTAACCACAGAAACCAAAAACCTACCTAAAGCTTTTTAAAGCTACTCATTTCTGTAGCTAGATAGCTAAAATAAGTAACTTTGTCCACCGATAGATTTTAAGAACGTTATCAGGTATAATCAAGATATGAAGCTAGTTGAACGTCATATTATCAGTCAAAACCATCCCTTATGGTCAGAAATCGACCATTATGCCTTCTTGTCAAAA
>NZ_JADBTF010000507.1:0-32976 GCF_020246295.1 Microcystis sp. M090S1
ACTGTTCCTCCCATCGAGATATATTCTGAATCGTAAGTTATAACTATTATAATCTCATTTCTCTTTGTGATCAGGTTCAAGATTTTCTAGTTTTTGACTGCTATAAGCATTAATACTCATTGCACAAGTGAGATGCTCCCGCACCAGGTTGTAATAAATTGTTGATTGATTAATTTTTGGAATTGTTTTTTTGCTAATGGGTGAAGTGAGTCGTTTTTATTAGCAAGGGCCAGCCAGAAACCAGTATCAACAATGATCATATTTTTGCTTAAGTTCACTTGTTAAATAGGTTTTATAGTTTTGCGAAAGGTCTGGTTCAGCCTCTATACAACCGATAAAGTCAGACCAATCTTCTGTTCGCTGCTCTTTCATTTCCTGTGGGTTGGGAGAATATCGTTTTTTGAGAATATCTACAAGTTCAAGAATAGTCTGTTGTGCGTCGGGGGGAAGGGACGCAATATCTTCTTCAATTGTTTCTAGGTTTATCATTGTCATTGTTTAAATGCGCGACAGCTTATTCTCATTGTAGCAAATTACTGAAACAATTAGGCTGAAACTAATTCAAATTTAACCTTTATTTTTAGGGCTGTAGCGATGAGATTTAGCAACAAAAAAGAGTTTCCTTCATAGTCAGCATTTTCTAAGGCTTCAATAATAGATTCATCAGTATTAATTAATTCTGCTAAAGCTTTTGTTGAAAGATGATGTGTTTCCTTAATCTTAAATATTTTTCTGGCTACTTCGTCATCAATACGAGCCTTTTCTAATTCTAATTGACGTTCTGGATTATTCGCATAATAACGTTGGTAAAGAATTTGTAAGCCATCGGCTGTCGTTTGGTGTGTATTCATATCAACTCCTGAAAATAGGTGTGTAATTCGGGATTTTTTTCAAATTTAGCTTTGTTTTTAATTGCTTGCTCGATTTCCAGTGGTAGAACTTCTTTTTCTTTAATTATACCATGAGAAATGACCACAGCTTTGTTTTTATAAAAGAAATAAAGAATTCTATAATTTATTCCTTTAAAATTAACTCTCAATTCATAAATTTTGTCCCGCAAAAAGTCTGCTTCTGGTCTGCGTAATTCATATCCTAGTTCTGCCAGTCTTTGTAATTTGATAAAGCATTTGTTTTGAGCTTTGCCAGGAAGACTATCAAGCCATTCTATAATTGGTATATTACCTCTTTCATCTTGGTAAAAAATAAGTTGTATTTTTGGCATATTAAAGCTTTTATATATGTGAGTTTTCTAACAAATGATAAATTAAATAGTGTCAAGTATCGAGTTCCCCAAAAGCTGATGTTTCCGTGAGCAAACCCCCTAAAATTAGACTTGACAAAAGACCTGAGATTGTTATATTCTACAGGTGAAAAGCTTTTGCACGAAAGAACCACACCCCACGCACCAATTATATCATTCATTCTACCTGGATATCAAACAGGAACTAGAAACCTGTTACTAGGGAGAGATTGCTACGGGGGGATATTCGATAGCAGTTAAATAATCATAATAAAAACCACTCCAGACACAGAGGAAACAGTAGCGTATCTTGTCGGGTGCGTTAGTGATAGCGTAACGCACCAATTTTCTTAAGATGGTGCGTTACGGCGCGATCATAGTTTAATTATTAACAAATCTCCTTTGGATACGCGCCTAACACACCCTACAAGCTACAGTGATAGCGTAACGCACCAATTTTCTTTCTTAAGATGGTGCGTTACGGCGCGATCATAGTTTAATTATTAACAAATTTCCTTTAAATACGCGCCTAACACACCCTACAAGCTACCTCAATTTTTTCAAAAAAAATCGACCAGCGGCTCTTGTAGGGTGCGTTAGTGATAGCGTAACGCACCAATTTTCTTAAGATGGTGCGTTACGGCGCGATCATAGTTTAATTATTAACAAATTTCCTTTAAATACGCGCCTAACACACCCTACAAGCTACTTAACGGTGTTAACTACTTACAAGAATTTAATTGGAAACACCTAATTCTTTTAGTCTATCGAGAGAGTTTTGATACCAGGTTTGATTATTTTGTTGTCGATGAAGTTTTGCCGCTTGGCGAAAATCCTTAATTGCCTTTTCATTGTCATTTAATTCTTTGTATATTAAACCGCGATTATAGTAGGGAACAGCAAAGTCGGAATTGAGTTTTATCGCTTGATTGTAGTCCGCAATCGCCCCTTGTTTATCTCCTAAATTATACTTAGCCCATCCGCGATTATTGTAGAAATCAGCATCATCAGGATTGATTTGAATTGCTTGATTGTAGTCCTTGATCGCTCCTTGTTTGTCTCCTAATTGAGACTTAGCAACTCCGCGCCAAAAGTAGGTATTAGCATAGTCAGGTTTAAGTTTAATCGCTTGATTGTAGTCCGCAATCGCCCCTTGATTATCTCCTAAATTATACTTAGCAAGTCCGCGAGAAATGTAGGCATCAGCATCATCAGGATTGAGTTTAATCGCTTGATTGTAGTCTGCAATCGCTCCTAGTTTATCTCCTAAATTAGACTTAGCACTTCCGCGATCATAGTAGGCATTAGCATAGTCAGGATTGATTTGAATTGCTTGATTAAAGTCCTTGATAGCCCCTTGATTATCTCCTAAATTATACTTATCAACTCCATTATTATAGTAGGCTACAGCATCATCAGAATTGAGTTTTATCGCTTGATTTTGATCTGCAATCGCCCCTTGATTATCTCCTAAATTATAATTGCCCATACTGTAAATTACTAATGTGATCACCCCCACCAATACAATCATCCCAATGCCGTTATATAGCCATTTACGTCTAGTTATTCCTGATGGATTCTTAATTTTTATCTGAGGAGGAGGTGAAACGGGGGGAGGTTGTACTACAGTTCTACTTGAAGGAGGATTATTCAACACTGTCAGAACTTCTGAAGCTGATTGATAGCGCTGACTAGACTTATCTTCTAACATTTTGTTCAAGATATTCGCCCAAAAATCACTAATTGATCTTTTTTGCGATTTTAATACGGATTGCCATAACCATCGCCGCTGATTCACATCATAGACCGAATCAGGCAAATTACTGTTACTTTGGGGGAAACATCCTGTTAATAAACGGACACAGGTAGCGGCTAAACTATATAAATCACTAGCGGCGACTGCACTGCCCATGATATGTTCATAAGCAGCATAACCCGGAGTATATAAACCCGTCCCCATTTGGGAGGTTTGCTCTTTAATTCCCCCAAAATCAATTAACATCAATTTACCGTCACTCCGACGACGCATCAGGTTATCGGGTTTGATGTCACGATGGATCAATCCTTTAGAATGGAGATAGGCAAGGACTGGTAATAATTGCTGTAATATTTTCTGAATTTTCTGTTCACTAAATCTTCCTTCTCTTTGATACTCTTGAAGCAGGGTTTCTCCTTCAATAAACTCCTGCACTAAATAGAGGGAGTTCCCCTGAGAGAAATAATCATAAACGGTGGGAATTTGTTCGTGTTTTAATTCGTCTAATTTTTCCGCTTCTCTTTGAAATAACTCCTTAGACTTCTCCAGAGCAGCTCCCTGCATTTGAGCAATAAATTTTTTAATAACCCGGGGTTTTTCCTTAAAATTCAAGTCCTTAGCTTGATAAGTTCTACCGAATGCACCTTCCCCTAATACTCCGACAATGAGATAACGGCTATGAAAAGAATATGATTGGCTAGTTTGGCTTAAATTTCCGCCACATCCTTGACAATAGCTATAATGAGTCGGATTTTGAGGATGGGAACATTCGGGATTGAGACAGTAGAGGATACTCATAAATCATCTGGAGGAATTTGATTAAGTACCTAAAAAAAATTGATGATCTCATTGAGAGAAGATGTGTAGGCTCCCTTAAGCGGTTACAAATCCCGTCAAAAAACCAAAATTAACAATCCGCCGTAACGCACCAATTCTATCATTAATTCTACCTGAATATCAAACAGGAACTAGAAGCCTGTTCCCCGGCAGTGGAAGTTAGGGGTTGCTAACAGGGGGAACAGTGATGACAAAGCGGATGACAGTTCCGATAACTGCTGTTGCCAAGATGGTGATTAATGCCCAAATTTGGGCTTTCTGGGAGCCTTTAATCTCTTTTAAATCACCTTGTAAGGTGTTGAATTCTCCCTGTAATGCCTTGAGGTCTCCCTTGACTTCGGCCTCGAATCTGACTTGAACAATCTTGATCTCTGTGACATCTTTCTGGAGCGCGTCTAGCTTCTGATTGGTCTCTTTAAGATTCTGATTAATCTGGTCTAGGATTTTTCCTAAATCGGTTTCGATGGTGAGGCCGCTCATGGGTTAGACTCCTAATTAATTGGTGCTGTTGTTTCTGACTTAGATTTCAGGGTTTGAACAAATTGTAAAACTTTTTGTTGCTTTTCTGGTGTCAGTTCTCGCCATTGTTCAAGTAGTTCTTCTTCTTTACCCATAAATACCTCGCTCTTCAATTATGAATTGTTTGGTTTTGAGCAAGGCTCATTAATAAAAACCACTCCAGACACAGAGGAAACAAAGATCATATCATTTTGGGTTTGCGGTGGACGTTGTAGAATAGAGAAAACCTAATGCGCTGATAGATACCATGCCCTCTCCTGCTATTACCACGATCATCAAGATGGTTGAGTCTCTGCCTGATGAGCTTCAAGAGCAGTTAGTAGAGTATGTTCGAGCTTATATTGCAGAAATTGAAGAAGAAAAACGATGGGATCAGTCGTTTAAACAGACGAAGAATAATCTAGTCGCAGCAGCCCGAAAAGCCAAAGAAGAGATTGCGGCAGGATTGTCCGCACCGATGGATTATGAGCAGCTATGAATTCCGCAACATTGCCTTCATTTTGGCAGAAGTATCGCGACTTGAAACCAGCAGTCAAAGCCGGAGCCAGGAAAGCATATCGGTTATGGGTAGAGAATCCGTTTCATACATCGTTACATTTTAAGTGTATTGACAGCGACGAAGATATTTGGTCAGTGCGTGTAACGAAGAGTCATCGAGCTTTGGGAGTGCTGTCAGGGGATACAGTGACCTGGTTTTGGATTGGCGATCATGATGAGTACGAAAAGTTTTATTCGTAAAACAGAGGAACTACAAGCCTATTCCACTCGAACTTTAAAAACCCCCTTGCCACTCTCCTATACTTTTTAAACAGTATTTAGCATCACTCCCTCATAATGACATTCGATAAACTAGATGGCATAGCGACTTTTTTCGGAAGTATCAAAGCGAGCAAGCGTAATTTTTTTGGCGAGGATAGGAGTTTTTTGAGGCAAAAAAACAGAACGTTGCCGGAAATATTCGCCAAAATATTGACGGTAGAGAGGACAACTCACTCGGCAAAACTTACCTTGTCGGTGAATCAGTCCGAGACTTTCTAGGTGAAAAGCTGCCATTAAATCAATTTCTATGTCTTTTTCCGCCATCACCACCTTAGCAAAGATAGCCGACAAATTGCCTTTTAAGTATTGTAGATGCCAAAGTAAACGTTTAAGATGATCTGCAAAAATATTATTTTCCTCGTCGATCGAAGTAGCTAAAATGCTTTCTAGGGTACAATTACCCCCAGCAAGATGATAGCAAGCAAGACGAGTTAAATAGGGATTCCCCCCTAGAAATATCCGTAATTTTTCGCAGTCAAAATTCTGATCTAATCCCTGTCTTTGGCTTAATTCTCGTACTTGTGTGCTGGTAAAATTAGGCAATTCGATCGGTAAACCAAGACTAAAAGGAGATTGATAGGTATCTGAGTTTTTATCAAGCTCCTGTGCAGGGGAATAGGCAACAATTAAACGTAATTTTTGCCAGAGGGGTTTGTTTTTGCCTTCCTCGTGCCAGAGGTGCAGAATACTAAAAAATTCTTCCCTTAGCTGTGGATAGGATAAAAGATATTCAAGATCATCAAAGGCAATCACTAAAGGGCGATCGAGATGGGAGAGAATATGCTTTTCTAGATAGATTTTACAGTTAATTTTACCCCCTAAGAATTCATCCCAATCCTGTGGGAGATGATTGTCTAAATCTAACTGGCGACTAATACTAACGCAAAGCCAACGCAGCCAGTGATTTAAATCTTGAAAAATTGAGCTTTCTGCTAACCGAAAACTGAAATAAAGTGTATGGTATTGCTGTTGTTGTGCATAATTAATAATTCTAGTCATCAGGGAAGTTTTTCCCATTTTTCTGGCCGCGTTAATCCGGATCAGACTACCCCCGCGCAAGATCTCTTGATAACAAGTCTGTTCTAGATTGTTTCTGTTAATATAAAAGGGGGAATCGAGGGGGACTTGTCCCTCTGGTAACTCAGGCAATAGTTGAGGATTAATACTATTAGTTTCTGGTAGGTTAGGACGATAATAATCGCTATTTTCTAAAGTTAAATTAAAAGCTTGAAAACAATGTTTCAGGGTTTGTTTATCCACTCCCGATTCACAAGCAAATACTTTCATCAGAGTATCTACCCCTAAAAGAGTTTTCTCGCTGAGGACTTCTAGGGTGAAACGATGACCGCGATTATCCCGATATTCCGCTTCTTGTTTGGCAGTAAGTAATTTTTCTAGTCCCGTGGGGGTAAGGACAACCCCGCGTCTGCGGCGCTGTTTTTCTGGTTTTTCCATGATAGTTTTTCCCTGTCCTGAACTCAAACTCTGCACCTCTACTAGAGGTTTTGAGTTTCCTATAGACTTCTCCTCAACAGGGAAACAATCAATTCCGTAATTTTACTGGTTTAGCGATGGAGAGGATCGGGACAATAACCAGACCACTTATTTTCTTCCCCGTCTGAGTTATTTCTGGGATAGGGATAAATCTTAGCCTACTTGCTGACGATAGCTATTCATTTCTAGGCTATCTTCCCCATAAAGATCCTCAATGTGTTGATGACAGCAATCGATCGCAAATTGCTCAAATTCTCTCGGTTCAATTTGATACATTTTGGCAAAAATATCGGGTTGAACACGACAAAATTCTGGTCTCTGGTCATAAATGGTACAGAGACGGGTTTGGCGATCAAAGTGTATACACCAACCTTCTTCCCCCACCATGCTGAGATATTGACTTAATTGTGCGGGAGTCAGATATTCTTCTAAGTCAGGACGCTCATCGGGATTTAGTTGACAACAAGCTCCACAATTTTTAATACATTTCCAATTGGCCATATAACCGGTGTGCCACGATGAATTAATCCTAGTACCTACTGACTAGCTTACTAGCAAATAGTCCCAATTTTGCCTTCCAGCAGCAATTACCCTCAATAGTTTTAATCTAAACCGGCGATCGGGAGTGAAAGCTTGACGAGGCCAGGATTGAGAAAAATGGGCGTTGTAAGGGTCGAACTTACGGCATCCTGCTTGTAAGGCAGGCGCTCTACCACTGAGCTAAACGCCCGAATCAATTTCGTACTTTCTCAGTATAACATATATTTTCAAAAAAGTATATTATTTTTTTGAGCGAGTTAATTTTTTTCCGATGCCCTCTGGTCGAACTCACGATCGCATTACCCTAATTCTGTTGCCACCGATTGCGGGGGCGAGTTTTTTGGTCAGTGGCAGTGGTAAATTAACCCTGTTACTGTTGGCCAGTTATTTGTTTAGCGGATTTCTGTTTGGACCAGATCTTGACATCCACTCGGTACAATACAAACGTTGGGGTTATCTGCGCTGGTTGTGGCTACCCTACCGTTCCATGATCCGTCATCGCGGTTGGTTATCCCACGGTTTATTGATCGGCACAATTTTTCGGTTATTTTACTTCGGTAGTTTTCTTTTACTAGCGGCGATCGTCATCATTCCGATCCTGCAAAGTTTCTGGGGTATAGACTGGGATTGGCGACTGTGGCCGCAGCAAGCGATCGCATTATGGCAACAGTATCCCCGGGTAGCGATCGCTATTTTCCTGGGTTTAGAATTAGGGGCGATGAGTCATAGTTGTAGTGATTGGATCGGATCGGCCTATAAACGTTCTCGAAAAGTGGCTCAAAAACCGGTAAAAAAGAAAAAACGTTAATAGTCCCCGTCCACAATTTCTAATTAGCCTTACTTTGATATTCTTGCCAAGTTTTCGGACTGATAAAGAGAGTTCCTTTTTCTTGCTGATCGGGAAACTGGATATAATTTTTCTCTAAATAATCCCTGAGTTTTGGTGATTGCAGAAATTCCTTTTCAAATCGATAGAGAAAAACCAAATCGGGCTGTCTTTTTTCGATGACTTCTAGGATAAAATCCCCATCAAGATTCTGATTGATAAATCTCTTTCTGGTGATGACAGCAGTTTCTGGGGGTGTTTTCAAGAAATATTGATATATGTAGTGAGGATTGTCGGTTAACAGAAGTTTATCGGAGTTTTTAAATTTTTCAAACACAGCTTCTGCTAAAAGAGGTTTATACCTTTTATTAAATTGAACGTAGGCATTAATTGCCGGATCACGATTGGTGATTATTCTCAAGGTATTAAAGAGAAATTGACCAGACAGGGGAATAAAAATCAGCATTTTAAGCATTAATACCCAAGTTATTTGGCGATTTTGCCTAAATTCTCCGAGGCTATCAGTAATTTTTAACTGTTCGACAAACAAGGCAATTATCCAAACGGCGGGAATAATTAAATGGATATAATAATAGGGCCAAATTGGGGCGACTGTGGCAAATCTGAACAGATTAGAACCCAACCAGATCAAGGGCGGTAAAAGTGGTATTATATTGCGAGTAAAAACCATCGCTATAATAGCGATCGCTGTGACGATCAGATAAATTGGTTCGTGTTGTAGGGCGCTTTGCAAGAGAGTCCATAAGGTGAGATTTTCTTCACCGAAACTAGCGGCAACACTGACATGAGATTTAATAATATTTTCGTAGGAAAAAGGAAAAATAGTCAGGGAACCCAAGACAAAGACTAAAACAACAGTGACTGACCAAATAACAATATCAATGATTCTTTTAATAAAACTATTCTGTTGATTAAGAAAAATAATTAAAGCTACAGTTGGGATAATAGTAATGCCTGAAAGTTTAATTTGCAGGGAAAAAACGAAAGCAATGGCACTGAGTAAATACAGCCCATACTTAAGCTTACCCGTGGATTGAACGGCTTTAAAGATGATACAAATACTTAAAATTGTAAAAAAAAGTGAGGGTAATTCCCGCAACATTGTCGTTGACAGGGTAATATAAACTAGACAGGTTGAGAGAATGAATACCGATAAACAAGAGGCTAATATTCCGCAATTAACTCTCAGAATTAGATAAAAAATTCCTAACATAATTGTGGACAAAGAAAGCACCATAATGCGCGCCGCATGGATAGTAAATCCTGTCACGCTTAACCAACCATTTAGTAAAAGAGATAAACCCGATAAATGATCGTGCCAAACTTGTTCGTAGAGACGATAACCTTGTTTAGTGACGTAGGCAAGTACCATGGCCACCGCTTCATCAAAATTAAGGATATAGGGATAATGAAGCGGGACTTTCCAGAAAACAATCCCCAGAAAAAAAACAGCAATGGCAATTAATGCCATTAAATCAAAACGATAAGATTTCTTATTCATAACTTTTTCTGGACAAGAATTGCTGCGTATCTTATCACAGATTGAGACATCAGTTATCGAAAAAATCGGGTCTAAAACCTCGCCTTAAGGCGAAAAGTTTTTGGAGCGGGGCATAAATCCCCGTTACAAAAACGGCCTCCTGCCCCCTGCCTCCTGCCCCCTGCCTCCGTTATGGGTTAAAAAAGATACAAAGATTACTTTTCAGAACTACGCCCTAAATCTTTAGATCTATGATAGGCCGCCACCACTGCCTCGATAATAGTCGATCGAAAAGAGCCTTTTTCTAATTGTCTCACCCCGGCAATCGTCGTTCCCCCGGGGCTAGTGACGCGATCCTTTAATTCACCCGGATGTATGGCCGATTCTTTTAATAGGGTTGCCGTCCCCAAAACTGTTTCTAGGGCCAATTGAGACGCGATCGCTCGCGGTAATCCGGCCGCCACACCACCATCGCTTAAAGCTTCCACCATCAAGGCCACAAATGCCGGGCCCGATCCCGATAATCCCGTTACCGCGTCCATCAAAGCTTCGGGAACTTCCACCACCGTACCGACCGCAGCAAAAATATCTCTGGCTACGGCCAGATGTTCCGGTTCCGCATGACGACCGGGTGCGATCGCTGTAACCCCTTGTCCCACCGTGGCGGGGGTATTAGGCATCGTCCGGATCACAGGGCGATCGGGAAAGCCCATTTCTAAGCGATTGAGGGTAACTCCTGCTAAAATCGAGATAATCAAGGGTTTTTCGGGTATTCCCAGCAAACTATTCACTACTTGCTCTAAAATTTGCGGTTTTATCGCTAAGATTAACACCTCAGTTGCTCTAGCGGCTTCCCGGTTATCCTCACTGACTTGTACTCCGTAGGTATTAACCCAAAAGTTGCGCCGTTGGGATTGGGGTTCACTGACTAACACCGTTTCGGGACTATAAATATTTTTTTTTAATAAACGGCTGAGAATGGCCTCGGCCATCACTCCACCGCCAATAATTCCTAAACGAATAGACACAGTATTATTTAAAGTAAAAAGTAAACAGAAAAAAAGGCAGATTTAGAGGTCTTACCCCCAAAAAAACGCATCCTCTCGAGAATCGATCGATTTTTAGCTTCGACAAACTTAACGAGAGGACTATGGGAGGATTCATTGAGCTAATCGACTGCTTTCGGCTCCCCAAGCAGCTGCGGGGGAAACGGGACGAGCCATTTTCGGGTTGTCGGTGATATCGTGAATAGTTCCGGAAAGGGTGCTAACTTTAACGCAGCTGGGGGTAAATAGGAAAATACTCTCACCGATGCGTTCTTGATGACCATCAATCGCGTAAGTGCCACCGGCGACAAAATCCACGGCTCTTTGTGCTTCTTCGGGATCCATGACGTTGAGGTTTAAAACCACCGATTTGCGTTCTCTCAGGGTTTGGATAACTTGGGGCATTTCCTCGAAGGAATGGGGCTCGATCACGACTACTTCTGCATTATTGTTGTTAATACCTGGCATACCGATCACGTTGCTTCTGTTGAGTCCCATAGATGTGGCTGTACTGAGATTTAAAGGTTCGCGTTGACGACGATTGAGGGGATCTTCTTCTTCGTTTTGATCCCTATCTTGGGGGGAGGACTTTTCCCAGTTCATTTCTTCGTAGTCGGTTTCGTCTTCGTCTTCTGGTTGTTCGGAGATGCCGACAAAATCTTTGAGTTTGGTAAAAATGTTGTTCACAGTCGAAGTGTCCTTCAAAAGATTTTTTAGGTGGTCTTGGCTAGAGTCGGGGTTATTTTAGTGGCCTTTAACAACTTTTGCTCTCACTTGGTACAGGAGAACTATTTTGTTCAGGGTTCGTCATTCTAGTCGTCTGGAGGCAGCGGTTAGTTCCCTCTTTTCAGTTATCAGTTATCAGGGGATAGTTTTCAGGGATTGGGAAAAAGTCAATTCCTCATTTCTAACCACCGGTTTCTAGACTGAACGCTGTAATCTTAAGATATATTGTCACCGATTATTAAAATTTCTAGGGTTTTTTTCTGTAAATTTACGGAGATGGTTCAGTAAATACGATCGCCGAAGATGCCAGTTCCCACCCGGATCAAAGTGGCTCCGGCCTTGATAGCCAGAGGATAATCGTTAGACATCCCCATGGATAGATGAGGCAGGCATAAACTAGAACTATTCTCGATTATTTGGGCTAAATCCCCGGTTTTTTCAAAGGCGGCTAACTTTTCCCCAGCCGATAATCCCTGGGGCAGAATTGTCATCAAACCCTGAATTTTTAGCTGTTGACAGTTGACTAAAGCGGGAATATCTGCTAGGAGTTCGTCCTTGTCCCAACCGAACTTGTCGGGATCGGGGATAACTTTCACCTGTAGCAAAACTTGGGGATTAATCTCTAATTCCGCCGCTAGGCGATCGAGTCTTTGGGCTAATTTTAAACTATCGAGGGAATGGATTAAATCAAAAGATTCTAGGACTTTGCGGGCTTTATTTGCCTGTAGATGCCCGATAAAGTGCCAATAAATATCTGGGAGGTCTTTTAGTTCTTGCTGCTTCGAGATTGCTTCCTGTAGCTTACTTTCAGCAAAATCTCTCACTCCTGCCTGGTAAGCTTGACGGATATAATCGCTCGATACCTGTTTACTGACGGCAATCAGGCGCGTGGAGGGGGGTAGGGTAAGACGGATTGACTCGATACGACTAGCGATCGTCATGAACTAGACTGAAAAGGTTTGTTGATAAATTTGGTTGAGACTGTTAAATTCTTGCACATTACCGCGCCGTCGCCAATTCCGCAGCCGGTTTTCCACCAAAAGACGAGCATCGGAGCGACTAATCGGAGCGAACGAGACTTTTTTGGCTTCCACCGTCACCAGAAAAAAAAGACGTTGGGCATAAAGAGTGGTAAATAATTCCTGATGTTCTTCTAATAGACACACTCTGTACAATAGACCGAAAGTGGGATGATTGAGATAGGTTTCGTTACTCATTCAAGCGATCGCTAAAGGAAAAGGATTGAGCGAACTAGAAAATTTTTCAACAACAAAATCAAGCGGATGGCTCACAAACAACTGATTTTTCGGGGGTTTCCCTAGCCTGATCTTACCAGAATCCTTCAATGACAACTAACGATGCCAGTCTATGTCATGATTTCCTGAGTTTTCACTTTTTCCCTGTTAACTTGGATACATCTCGGTGACAAGTTGTCACCATCAGAAATTAGCTCTGCTGCAAAAATCAAAGATTTTCCCTTAGCTGGGGAGACGAGGAGACAGGAGGAGTAAAAAGACAATAGATAACTATACTACCCATAAAAGCTAAGATTATGTCAAATTTATCTGGGTTTTTAGATATTTTGACCCGATAGCTGCGATCGGTGAACTGAAAACTCACACCTGATCACTGATAACTGATAACTGATCACTGAATCACTGATGAAATGCCCTAAGCTTGTATTAAGCCTTTTTTAACTTCAAATTCCTTTAACCTCAATCAATATGGATTTTTCTAGTCTTGTTGCCAGTCAGCTAAACGCTGGCGTTATCTGGCCCGAAGGAATCCTGATTATTACCCTGATGGTGATTTTAATCGGCGATTTAATCGTGGGACGAAGTGCCAGAAGTTGGCTGCCCTACGTTGCGATCGCTGGTCTGCTCGCTGCTGTGGCTGCTCTCTATTTTGCCTGGGACAATCCGAAACCATTGGCCTTTTTAGGGGCTTTTGAGGGGGATAATCTCAGTATCGTCTTTAGGGGGATTATTGCCCTTTCTACCGCCTCCACAGTGCTGATGTCTATCCGTTATGTGGAACAAGCGGGAACCTCCCTAGCGGAATTCTTGGCCATTATGCTCACCGCAACCCTCGGGGGAATGTTCCTATCTGGCGCTAGTGAATTGGTGATGATCTTCATCTCCCTAGAAATGCTCAGTATTTCCTCCTATCTAATGACCGGTTACATGAAGCGGGATCCTCGATCGAACGAGGCCGCCTTAAAATACCTGTTAATTGGAGCTTCTAGTTCGGCGATTTTCCTCTATGGTGTTTCCCTTCTCTACGGTTTATCCGGAGGTGAAACCAGTTTAAGTGCCATTGCCCAAAAATTAACCGCTGTTAACGGTGGTCAGTCCCTGGCCTTAGCGATCGCATTAGTGTTTGTAATTGCCGGTATCGCCTTCAAAATTTCGGCGGTTCCCTTTCACCAGTGGACTCCTGATGTGTACGAAGGTTCACCCACTCCCGTGGTGGCTTTCCTCTCGGTGGGTTCCAAAGCGGCCGGTTTTGCCCTAGCAATTCGCCTATTAGTGACGGTTTTCGGTCTAGTGAGCGAACAATGGCGGTTTATCTTTATCGCTCTAGCAATTTTGAGCATGATCCTCGGCAACGTGGTCGCCTTGGCCCAAACTAGCATGAAACGGATGTTAGCCTATTCCTCGATCGGTCAGGCGGGTTTTGTCATGATTGGTTTAACCGCCGGTACTGACGCGGGTTACTCTAGCATGATTTTCTATCTGTTAATTTACCTGTTCATGAACCTAGGGGCTTTTGCCTGTGTGATTCTCTTTGCTCTGAGAACGGGAACCGATCAGATCGCTGAATATTCGGGACTCTACCAGAAAGATCCGCTCCTAACCCTCTGTTTAAGCATCTGTCTGCTCTCTTTGGGGGGAATTCCGCCTCTAGCGGGCTTCTTTGGTAAGATTTATCTATTCTGGGCTGGTTGGCAAGCGGGACTTTATGCCCTCGTCCTCGTTGGTTTAGTCACCAGTGTGGCCTCGATTTACTACTATATCCGTGTGGTCAAAATGATGGTAGTTAAGGAACCCCAAGAGATGTCCGATGCGGTGAAAAATTACCCCGTTATCAATTGGACCCTTACCGGGATGCGTCCCCTACAGGTGGGTATTGTCCTCTCCCTAGTGGCGACTTCCCTGGCCGGTATCCTCTCCAATCCTCTCTTTACCCTAGCGACGGATTCCGTCACCACTACCCCCATCCTACAATCGGCGGCCCTGGCGACGCACATTTCCCGAGCGAATTGAGAATCTCTGTTGATTTATCGGCGTTGTCAGATCAGAATAGGAAAGATGCCATGCAATCCTTGCTATCAAAGTAATTTCAGTTCTGGGCTGATTCGGAGCATCTTTCAATTTGACAACGCCTATTGTAGGGCTAATTCATGAATTAGCCCTACAGCTAATCCGTTTTTAGTAATGTGATTAACTCTCAATTTGTTCTAAAATAGAGGCTAAAATATCTGGAGTTAATCCGTTAGCTTCTGCTTCATCACTAGCTTGATCCATAATTGTTGATAATCTCGCCGCTGCTTTTTGACGATATTTTTCTAATTCTAATTGAATAGTTTCAGTTAATTTGTTTTCTATGTTTGCTCGGTCATTGGGTTTAATTTTAGCGTAATATCTAGCAATTTCTAAAGGAACTTGAATAGTGATTTCTGTCTTGCTATTCATGGTAATTGATGGTTTTTTTACTTTTAACAGACCTCTATTGTAGCACAAAATCACCATACTCATTGAATTTGACCCTATTGATGTAAAAGTTGCCATTGGATCAAAAAAATCAATGAATAGGGCTTGCTGAAAAAGTACGGGCGAAGCATTCGGATAGAAAATCTACGGTTTCACCGATAGGTTATTGCTCGAATGCTTCGCCCCTACAGGACGCGGGCCGATGAAGACGCAAGGTTTTGAAGCACGATTGTATCAAAAGTTACAATTTAATAAATCTTTACATTTTTCTCCTCGACTAGCGACTCATACTAAATCCGTTGAGTATAGGCTACATATCAGGACAGACAAAAGGGTGAATAAATAATCAGTTTTTAATAACCGGATTTAGTATTAAGACTTTTTCTAAGCTTAACCTGCTTTTTGCTTTACTCAAATTGGCCAAGTAAAAGACTCATTTGGTTAACAACATTCTCACTTGCTTTTAACGCTTCTTTTCTAATTGCTTGAATTTCAGCCATACTTTTTGCGATTCTCTGCTGTTCAGATTTGGGTGGAATAGGCACTAAAACTTTAGAGAAATCATCTACTAAAATAGTAGGAATAGCATGACCTGTCATGTACCTTTTAATCTGACGCAAAAAAAAGTCTGTTCGCATATATACTAATAAAAACAAAGGCTCGACTCCCTGAATATTTCTTAATACTGAAAATCCATTTGAGCAAATTGCTCCGTCTTCATCTTCCGTGATTAGGGCTGTTGCTTGGCGTGGTGTTCCCGTACTTGCTCCTGAAATTGCTGTAATAATATCGCCTTTGTACAATCTATAAGTTGCGCGAGATGGGGCTTCATGTGCCTTGATTATTTGTTGGGAAACAACTTGCATTGTACGGTAATCAACATCGGAAATAGCGATATATCTAATTTCACTGTCCCTAGCTAAACGAAAATCAGCCGCAGCTCTCAAAATATCGGCAATTTCACCTAAAGGTTTCGCACCAATAGATTTTAGATGTTCTAATAATTTTTGGTCATTGGGTAAATAATGTTCGGCATCCAGTCTCGAATTGAGCAGGGTATTCTTAACTGTATAAATACAATCGCTGTTTTGTGCAAATTCGCCATTGATAAATGACCTAAAAGATTGAGAAATATCATCTATATCATCGTCAACTATTGGCAAACCTGATTTTGTTCGGGCTATAACTCCCGACTCGTTGCGCTTATATATTGTTTGTCCTTTAACGTCATAGCCTATTTTTTTGATTTGTGCCATAAAACAAGAATCATTGTTTGCTGGTAATTTTTGAACTACTAAAAGTGATGTCTTGATTCCTGTGCCGTAGGGTACAAAGGCTTCCGGCGGTATGGAAACAACACCTAATATTTTTGTTTGGGAGCGCAACCAATGCCGAATCGGTCCATTAGAGATATTTTGTAATAAACCATCGGGCAGAATAATCGCCATGCGCCCACCTGCCCGCAATAATTTTATAGATTTCTCAATAAATAAAATATCGGGCGACTGACCCGCTAAAACGGTTGGGGAAACTTCCCAACCATTGGACGCTGATTTATGCCATTTCCGGGCAAGAAGATATGATTTAAGAATTTTCTGGTCTTCTACTTTGCCTTTATTTCCGAAAGGAGGATTGGTCAAGATAACATCAAAGGAATTATTTAATTTTTCATCTTCGATAAGCGCATTAGTGCAGATAATTTCTGAACCTGTGCCACCTTCAAAAACTAAACGAATCATTCCCGAAAGGGCGACATCGGGATTAAATTCAATTCCTGTAATACTTTCTTGCACAAAACTTGCTATATTGAACTCTGGATTATTTTGTCGAACATGGTTGATTGCTTGAATTAAAAAACCACCACTTCCGCAAGCAGGATCTATAATTTTTTCGTTTGGTTTGGGGTCTATCATTTCAACCGCAAGACGGACAATTGGATGAGGCGTAAAAAATTCTCCCCTATCTCCACGCTGGTGTCTATTTACAAAAGTCTGGAAGGCTTCACCTTTTATATCGCCAGATGTTTTAGTTAAATTAATGTACTGTAACCTGCCTACAATATAAGCAAGAGTCAAAGGTTTTAACTTGAATGTGTCATCGGTGAAAAATCCCCGATAATGATTCTTGATGGAGGTAAATAATTGACTAAGACGCGACATAAATTCATCGGACTTATTTGCTACGATGGCTTTATATTCACTTGCTGTAACGCCAAAATTTACAGATTGCTTGGCAGATTTTTCATCATGAAGTTTGATGATGATTAGTTTAACCATCTCGTGAAAAATCTTGTCTTTGAGCATTCCTTCGTTGGCGTAAATATAATTATGGCACTCTTCAAAAACTGCGGAAAGATTGTTAGAAGGTCGTAATTCCTGAATTTGCGGGAGTTTTTCAGGTAACAGGCTATCTTCGGAAAATAACAATCCTTGCTCTTTCATTTACTGCGCTTGATTTGACCGTTTCCCCTTGCGGGTTGTTGAATAGATAGAATATTTTTAGCCTCGACTGCATTCCTACCAAACCAGTCTTTTAGTGAACAGAGAACATCGCCATCTTGATTAAACAAGAACTTGGCCTTGTACCTAATTATAGAATATAAATTAGAGGATGTCAAGAGATAAAAAATTCAGTTTAATGTTAACCAAAGTGAGTAAAAAAAGCTGAGAGATTGTTTATGACAAAAATTCGCAGCATCTTTCAGTTTGACAAAGCCTATTGTAGGGCTAATTCCAGAATTAGCGCCAATTGTAGGGCTAATTCATGAATTAGCCCTACAGCTATTGACAATGGCACTTATTCAGCCTTTTGATCAGGTGGCGGCGCTCACCTGATTTATTTTTAGCTATACATTAAAACGGAATAGTAAGACATCACCTTCTTGAACAATGTATTCCTTGCCTTCACTTCTGACTAAACCTTTTTCTTTGGCCGCGCTCATTGTGCCACTATTAACTAAATCCTGATAAGACACGGTTTCCGCACGAATAAAACCCCGTTCAAAATCCGAGTGAATAACTCCGGCTGCTTGGGGTGCTTTCATCCCAGAAATAATCGTCCATGCGCGGGTTTCTTGGGGACCGGTGGTGAGATAGGTACGCAGTCCTAATAACTCGTAGGTAGCTTTAATTAAAGATTTTAATCCCCCTTCTTCTACTCCTAAAGAACCGAGAAAATCTTTTCTTTCTTCCTCCGACAATTCCACTAATTCCGATTCTACTTGAGCAGAAACGATCACAACTTTTGCCTGTTCCTGTTGGGCAATTTGACGGACACTTTCTACCCAATCATTACCCGTGGCCAGATCATCTTCGCTCACATTAGCGGCATAAATAATCGGTTTACGACTCAATAAACCGAGATTTTTAATTAATTCTTCTTCCTCTTTGCTTAAATCCACTTTTCGCGCCGAAATACCGTCATTAAGACAAATTAGGATTTTTTCAAGGATAGCCAATTCTTCGGCGGCTTCCTTGCTATTTTTCGCCTGTTTGCGTAAACGTTCCACCCGCTTCTCCACCTGTCCCAAATCCGCTAGAGCTAACTCTAGATTAATCACCTCGATATCCCGGGCCGGATCCACGGAACCGGAAACATGAATAATATCATCATTATCAAAACAGCGCACCACATGAACGATCGCGTCCACTTCCCGGATATTAGCCAAAAATTGATTACCCAATCCTTCCCCGCGACTCGCACCCTTAACTAATCCGGCAATATCGACAAATTCGATCCGCGTCGGCACGATTTTCTCAGAATTAGAGATTTTAGCCAAAACCTCCAGACGTTCATCGGGGACGGATACCACACCCACATTCGGTTCAATGGTACAAAAGGGGAAATTAGCGGCCTCGGCCTTGGCATTAGCCACCAGAGCGTTAAATAGGGTCGATTTACCCACATTTGGCAGTCCCACGATTCCAGCTTTTAACATAAAAATTGCTTGATAAACATCATCCCGACCTCTCACTATATCAGGCTGCATCTCGTTTTTGTGAGTCCGGTTGATGCGAAAGACTCTCGATAGTCAACAGCTTAGTTAACATTTGCTGAAAAAATTTTTCCTGGAGGTAGGAGACTCCGATTCAGGAGACTCCGATTCAGGAGACAGGAGATTATTTTTATTTATTCTCCCCATTTCCCCATTTCCCCATTTCCCCATTTCCCCACACCCCACACCCCACACCCCACACCCACGAAAAACTTATTTAGCAAACCCTAGTTAACATTTATTCAAGTTCCTTAACTAAAAGTAGGCGAGACTTTACAAGAGATTGCGAGAATGGGATGTGATGCTTGAGACTGAGTTAGGGTGAAGAGTAAGAAAGAATACACCTGTAGCACTGGGCAAAATTATGGCAAGACAGGCCTTTCGCTTCTAACTACGTCCTGAGAGTAATTTTCAGTGCTATGACAGTATATTTCCTAGGGCGATCGAGTGTAAATATCGCCCAATCGCCGCAACTAATCACTAAATCATTCTTGGGGGTATCTGTATGAATCAAAGTATCGGAGCAAACACCCGTAATGTGGCCCTTGTCGGCCCCTACTCCAGTGGAAAAACCTCCTTACTGGAAAGTTTACTTTTCGTCACAGGAGCCATCACCAGAAAAGGTAAAATTAGCGATCGCAATACCGTCGCTGATAGTTCCACGCAAGCGCGGGATCGACAGATGAGTGTAGAAGTTTCCGTTGCCCATAGTCAATACCAAGACCTAAATTTTACCTTTCTCGATTGCCCCGGTTCGATCGAATTTGCCAGTGAAACCTATAATGCCCTCGTCGGGGCCGGTGCTGCTATTATCGTTTGTGAACCGGTGGTCGATCGAGTTCTCACCCTGGCTCCCTTGCTAAAATTCCTTGATGATTGGGAAATTCCGCATCTAATCTTCATCAACAAGATGGATCGCTGTAATAGTCACTTTAACGAAGTCCTACAAGCTCTCAAATCCGTTTCTAGTCGTCCCCTCGTTCCCCAGCAATATCCTATCCGTCAGAACAACGAAATTATCGGATTCATCGATTTAATCAACGAACAGGCTTATCATTACCATGCTAACAGTCCCGCCGATCCTGTAGCTTTACCCGACCACCTCAAGGAAGAAGAACAGATTGCTCGACAAGAAATGCTAGAAACGATCGCCGAATTTGATGATCATCTTTTAGAAGAACTCCTCGAAGATATTAACCCCTCCCGGGAAGAAATTCTCCAAGACTTAAAACAAGAACTGGGAGCCGATCAGATAGTACCTGTGTTCTTCGGTATGGCGGAACGGGACTATGGTGTGCGTCATCTCCTCACCGCTTTAGTGGAAGAAACACCGGCCCCGACAATTACTGCCAACCGTCGCGGTCTCGATCCCAGTGCGGATGGAGATGCAGTGGTACAAATCCTCAAAACCTATTTTACTCCCCAGGGCGGTCGCCTGTCCCTAGCGCGAATCTGGCAGGGAACCCTTAACGATGGCATGGCCTTGAACGGTGTGCGGATTGGTGGTATCTATCGTCTCACGGGACAACAACAACAACCCCTACAGCAGGCCCAAGCGGGGGAAATTGTCGCTCTCGGTCGTTTGGAAGGAATCGCCACCGGAGATGTGGTTAGCAGCGGCAGTCAAAAACCCGCTCTTCCCAAAGGATTACAGCTTAAACCCGTCTTTGCTCTCGCTATTGCCGCCGCAAATCGCAAGGATGAAGTGAAATTAAGTTCAGCTTTGACGAAACTGATCGAAGAAGATCCTTCCCTCTACTGGGAACAACACGGTGATACTAAAGAAGTGATTCTTTGGGGACAGGGAGAAATTCATCTGCAAGTGGCCCTCGATCGCCTAGCGCGCAAGTATAATCTACCGATGACCACCCATTTACCCCAAGTTCCCTACAAGGAAACGATCAAAACCAGTACCAAATCCCACGGACGTTATAAACACCAAACCGGCGGTCACGGTGCTTTTGGTGATGTGTATCTCGATATTAAACCCCTGGCCCGGGGGGAAGGTTTCCACTTCCATGAAACCATTGTCGGTGGTGTCGTCCCCAAACAGTATATCCCCGGGGTGGAAACGGGAGTGCGGGAATATCTCGGTCATGGTCCTTTGGGTTTCCCCGTGGTGGATATTGATGTCACCCTCACCGATGGTTCCTATCACAGTGTCGATAGTTCCGAACAAGCTTTTAAACAAGCGGCCCGTCTAGCGATGACGGAGGGACTGCCTAAATGTCATCCGGTCTTATTAGAACCCATTCTATCGGTGACGGTTCTCGCTCCCTCAGAATACACTGCCAAGGTTTTACAGTTAATCAGTGGTAAACGCGGTCAAATTCAGGGTTTTGAAGCTTCTGCGGAGTGGAAAGGTTGGGATCAGGTAACGGCCTATCTACCCCAAGCGGAAATGCACGATTTTATCGTTGAATTGCGTTCTTTGACTATGGGTGTCGGTTTCTTCCAGTGGGATGAGGATCACCTGCAAGAAGTGCCGGATAAACTGCGCGATGCGGTTTTAGCTATGCAGGGTAATGGTAACAAGTAAGGTCTTCTTGGCTGTCACTAAAGTAGAGCGATAAATTACCGAGAGATGGGCTTTTATTGGCTCATCTCTCCCTTTTGTGGCAAAAAATGACAGAAGGGTTCGATGAGATTAGCCTAGTGCTATACTGCCCCAAAATTAGTCTCGGAATTCTCAACTTAACCTCATGAATTTATCTACCCTGATCTTAGTCGCCCTGGGTGCGGGAATTGTTTTCGGTGCGCTGCTGAATGGTTTTTTTCCTGCGCTAATCCTACCTTTAGATGACTATATTCTCGCGCCGGTGGGACAGGTTTTTCTGCGCTTAATTCAATTTGTGGTGGTGCCGATCGTTTTTTCTTCCCTTATTTTAGGATTAACCCGGGTACAGAATGCGGCGCGGATCGGTAGATATTTACTCAGATTGATGACTGGCTATCTGCTAACCAGTACACTTGCTCTGTTAATCGGCATGGCGACGGCGTTGTTATTAAAACCGGGGATAGGTTTAGAGGGATTTGCCACTAATGCCGCCATGACCACCAATACACCGGTATCCTTGAGAGATTGGCTGATTAGCTTAATCCCGGTTAATCCCCTAGAAGCTCTTACCGGGGGCAATCTTTTACAGGTAATCGTGACGGGAGTTTTATTTAGTATCGGCATCGGACTGGCTAAAGAGGGGGCAAAACCTTTTATTCTGTTGATAGACAGTCTTTATCTAATCAGCGAGAGAATCCTATCGGTGATTCTTTATCTAGCACCTGTGGGGGTATTTGCTCTGATTGCTTCGGTTATCGCCACCCAGGGATTAGAATTAGTGGCGAGACTTTTTTTCTATGTTTTTGGTCTGTTTTTGGCCAGCGCCTTGATGATTGGGGTGTATGTTTTGCTCCTTTTTGCCCTCAAAGGAGAACCTCGACGCTTTTTTAGCTCTTTATCGGAATCTTTATCCTTAGCTTTCGGTACTGCTAGTTCTAACGCCGCTTTACCCGTGGTTTTGCGGGAAATTCAAGAATACGGTTTACCCGAAGATATCGCCAGTTTCGCTATTCCCTTGGGAACGGTACTAAAACGCGATGGTTCGGCAATTTTACAGGGATTTAATGCTCTTTTTATCGCTCAGGTGTACGGAGTTCCTTTAAGTCCCTCTTTGTTATTAGCGATCGCATTGAGTGGTTTATTGGTTTCTTTTAGTACCCCAGGGGTTCCGGGCAGCGCATTAATTACCATGACTACCGTATTATCGGCAGCGGGTTTACCATTAGAGGGAGTGGCTTTAGTAGCGGGGGTCGATCGGTTGACCGATGGCTTTAAAACCGTATTAAATGTGATCGGTAATATAGTTAATGCCATCCTGCTCAATTACTGGGAATTAGGAGACAAGGAAAAATCCCTAGAATCAAAAAACTAGCCTCACCGGTTCTTCGGTTTTTGTTATGCAATGGAGGGGGGTTATAAGGGATGAAACCCTTATATATAAAGACATTGCTTCGATTTTTGCCAATTGTTTTCGATCTAGAACGAGCTAATCAATTAAGTCTCTTGCCAGATAAGGATTTAGTCGATTTATGCCACCCGATCAAACCATACCAAGTAACGAAGAACCCAATTTGATAACGCACTCGATAATCACTGATACGGAGACGGTGTTCCTGTTCAGAATTTTTTAATTTAACAATGCCAGAAGGACAGGGTTCTATTTCCAAACCCTTAATTTTTTCAAGAATACGACTTTTGATGGGATTAGGTAAGTTATCAATCTGTTTTTGTACAGATTTAGAGATTTGAATACTATAACCCATTATGATTTAATCCTTGCTCAAGTATTGTTCAAGGGTCACATAGTCGCCTAATTGATATTCATCCCGAACTTGCTGAAGTTCTGCTAGGGGTTTCCTCATCGTCTTGATAGGAAGCCTCTTCTGCTTGAAAAATTTGTTGTTCTAGTATTTCTAATAATTGTTGTTTTTGCGTTAAGTCAAGGGATTTAATGGCTTCGGTTAGAGATTCAAACGTAATTTTAAGATTGATGGTGGTACTCATGAAATTTCTCCTATTTGGATAAAAAGTTAAATTTTGAGAATTGCTTTAATTTTCATGGTTGGTATAAGTGGGTGGGTGGAATTAAATATAAGATGAACGTAGGTTGGGTTGAAGCATGAAACCCAACGCCTGCATGGGTTACGCTACCGCTAACCCATCCTACAAATAATTGTGCCTCCCTACTTAGCTGATCAAGGGTTTCTAATTTCCTTCTAATGTAACCTGAATTTTTACGAGGAGTTCCTCTCCGTCTTTCATTAGGGGAATGCCTAGCTCCTGGGGGAATTTAAGGGCTTGTTGGCAGTAGTTGAGAGCGCGATTGCGGTCTTGAGAATTGTCCATCATATTTGAACGTTAAGCGACAGCAAAGCCTGTATAGGGTCTAATTTCAGGGGATTTAAAGGCTAAAATAATCTGGTTTTGAGGGATTCCTGCGGCTACTAATTCATCGGCAATACCATCCTCAGTTCCGTCGTGTTGAATCCAAATTTTTTGATCAATAATATCAATATGTAATAGGGTTCCGTAGATTCGATAACCATTTTGCCAACCTGTTTCAACCAATAAATAGCGATCGCGGGTTTGATCTAGGACTAATTCGATTTGGATTTGGCGATCGGTGTCGAGGAAGTCGGCATAATCTTGGAATGTTTTTGCAATAATTTGCCGATATTGGGCAATTAAGGAAGCCATCGTACAATTACCTCCTGGTTGGGATCAAAACTAAATAACTGAATAATACCATCTTCAATTAAGGTTTGACCTGCTTCTTCTTCAAATACTGTTTTGCAGGTGTTTTCGCTAACAGCCAAAAATAGTTTATATTCGGGATAATAACGCCTTAAAAGATGGGTATAAACGACAAATTGACCAACTGCTTCTTGGAGGTCTTTCATATCAGAGGGACGAGTAAAGCTCTTAATTTCAATGGCTATTTTTTCTGTTCCTTTTTCTGCGGCTAATAGTCTTTCTGCTCCCAAATCAACAAATAGGTTTTTGCCTCTTGCTAAACGAATCCGTAGGGGGTCATGGGTAATTGTCCAGCCGTCTTTGATTAGGGCGTGTTTTACACAATCATGGAAAATATCTTTGGCAGGCATTTTCATGCTGTTCTATATAAACTCTATGTGATTATACATTTCTTCTGGTTCAAGAATTTCCCAGATTAAGAGTAGTCCTCGAATTATTTGACCAATGATTTACTTTGTTGGGGACAGTAAGCAATTCCTGCATGAGTTATAGATGATTGATTGATTCTTAAAAAATCAGTATCTTGAGTAAAAATCACGCGACCATTGGCTAAGGCAAATTGCAATTGTATTTCATCGGATACCCCCAATAAATTTTCTTCTGGAGTGGTAGTAACATCAAGGCCTCGCTGGCGCAATCCAAGAGCAATGTTATAGCTTACATTTTCATCAAGGTGAAATTTAATTTTATTGCCCATTCATTTTTTTAGTTTTTCTTGGACTAGAGAAGGTGTTTTAGCTTGCATTTCCTTGGCAAAGGTATCATCATCTGTGATTTGTTGTCTAATTTCTTCAAGGTGATCGTGATAGTAAGAAAGGGCCGCGTAAACATCAGCTAAAGTAATGCTGGGATAATGATAAACAATTTCATCGGGTGACATTCCCAGGCGTTCGTGCCAAATAACGACATCTTGGACTTTGATGCGATGACCTGCGATGCGCGGTTTACCGCCACAAGTTTCTGGGGTAATTTCAATGTGATTGATTAAAGTTGTTGTCATTGATAATAACGAATTTGTCCGATTATAGGGTCACAAGGAATCTGCGCCCAAATGTTATATATATTATATCACGTCAAGGTTTATAGAATAATTTTATTATGACAACTCTTATAAACTTAAAGCTAATTGAGGCGCGACAATAGTTTCGAGGGAAAAAGCATTCAGACCCGTTAAGCTTTTGGCCTGTTTCAAGGTGATTGCACAAATATTCCCCTGCTGATCAAGATCGACCAAGGTATTTTCATTGATTTCTTGAGTCTCGACAATAGGATTGTTATTGAACTCTAAATATAGAGTGTCCGTATCTTGAAAGTAGGTGATTTTCATGGCTTAAAATTCCTCTACTTTAAATAAGTTGTAAGTCATCTTTTTCTAAGTCGTTAAGAGATTGATTCGTGATGAGAGAATAAAGAACATCGGGGTCTAAATCAGCCCCATTTTCCCAATAAATTGTTCCCCAATCAGGATTGATTTTGACGGTTTTAAAAAAATCTAAGTCTTTTAGCGGTTGAAAAATGCCAACAAACTCGATAATTTCTTCAAGATTAATAATCCCCTCTTGATTATCTTCAAATTTAAGATAAAGTTGATAATTATTTAGAGGTTTCACTTCAATAATATCTTTTAGCATGGTTTATCCGTTTATTCTATTTAACTGGTTCTCAACTTAGTCAAATATTAGGAAAAAATTTAAGAGCTTTGATAAAAGTAGGAAGATAGTTGATTTTCATTCTTTTTCTAATTCAATTAAAGCTTCCTCCAAAGTTAAGGGAGTTTCATCTTTAACGTCTATCATGGCGCGATAGAGTCCAGTATCTTCATAGGTTTCTATTATTTGTTGATAGTCTTCAAAGTTAATAATAACTTGCTGTATCTGACCTTGATTATCTGTAATCAAGTCTTGAGCAAAGGGATAATCTTTGATGTTCATAATTAATTGTTCCTCATTTTGCTTGGGTTTCTAATCCCCTTCTAATTTGATATTGATTATTTTCGATCAGAGAACGAGCAGCATCACTAAGATTATTATCACCTTCGATAAACCATAAAAAGGCGTGGGTATCCATTAAAATTTTCATGGCATATATTCCTCAAATTCTTCGATGGGATCATCAAAATTGTCAAGCATTTTAACGATGCCTTTTGCGCTTCCATATTGGGGATGTTTAACAGTAGTAGGAAGAGAAATGAGTTGAAAGTCTTGACCCTCATGATTCTGGATAATAACTTGTTCACCTTTTGAGGCAGCTTTAAGGAGGTCAGGTAGTTGACTTTGGGCTTCGTTTAAAGTTAGTTTTATCATAGCTTTGTTCAGTTAAATATTAATTTTTGAGATAATAATTTACCTTAATTATTCTCTAACGTAGCCTGAATTTGCCCTAACAGTTTTTCACAATATTTAAACAAGGGAATCCCCAATTCTTGGCATAATTCAAGTGCTTGTTGGCAATGGCTGAGGGCAAGTTCAGGGCGATTAGTTTGGTGGGCAATTTTCGCAAGGACTCTTAAACTATAGGCGATTAAATATTTATAACCAATAGCTTGAGAAATTACTAAGGATGCTTGAATTTTTCTTTCTGCTTCGCTGTAGTTTTCTAGTTTGAGCAATATACTCCCTATAGTATGTAGAGAAAATGCTACCCCTTGCCGATCGTCGATTTTTTCACTGATGTCGAGAGATTGCTGATAGACTTCTATCGCTTTTTCATACTGTCCTAGGTCATCATAACAATTGCTTAGATTACCGAGAGAAATTGCCACCCCTTGCCGAAAGCTGATTTTTTCACTGATGTCGTGATATTGCTGGTAGAGGTCGATCGCTTTTTCATACTGTCCTAGGTCATCATAACAATTGCCTAAATTCCCGCGAGAAATTGCCACCTCTTTCCGATCGCCCATTGCTTCACTGATGTCGTGACATTGCTGGTGATAGAAAATTGCTTTTTCATACTGCCCCAAGGACTTATAACAATTGCCTAAACCACATAGAGAAGTTGCCACCCCTTGCCAATCTTCTATTTCCTTACTGATGTCGAGACATTGCCGGTGATAGGCGATCGCTTTTTCGTACTGTCCCAAGGAACGATAACAACTTCCCAAATAACTTAACGAGTTACGATAACAAACTTGTTCCCGTTGACTCCCTGCAATCACCTGTTCATAATGATCTGCTTGCTTACGATAAAATCCTTGTAAATCTAAAAAACTATTAACCGATTTATCTTTCTCTTCTCCTCCTCGATCCTCATTCAAAATATCGTAAGCTAACTGCCATTCTCCCAATGCTCCTGCATGGTAAAACGCCTCTAAATATTCCTTCAAATCTTCCAAGGATTCCCAGGGAGGGACAGGTAAATGAGCTAAATAATAATCTAAGGCTAATTGATGGGCGGATCGCAATGTTTCAGGATTTGCTTGATCTTGCACCACCATTGATATTAAAGGCAAAAACTCAAACCGTCGCGGTTTTACATTGTATTCGGGGGGAAATTCTTGTAATAAGGATAAACGAGCAAAATGTCGTAAATCTTGGTCAGTTATTTCTGGGGTTAATGCCTGCGCTAACCCTAAATCAAAACTCTCGCGCAATACCGACAACCGCGTTAAACTCTCCCTAAACTCTTTCGATAATCGCGCTAAACTGGCGGTAATCACTTCTCTAACACAGGTTTCTGTGTCGCGGTGATAACCCTCCACATCAAACAGATTCAAGCCCAAATTTTGCGACTCGGTGACAGAAACCCCTTCTCCAAATTCATCACTCATCCAACTACAAACCAGTTGCATTAAGAGAGGATGTCGTCCCATCTTGTGGACAAATTCGGCTAATTCTTGATTAGTTCCTGTCAAACCGTAATTCACCCTCACCAACTGGATTGCGTCGGCTTCTGCTAATCCCCCCAGGCGCAACCAATGACAACGCCGCGTTAAATTGGCTACAAAACTCGGCTGTTCCCGACTGGTAATCAGGATTTTACTCTGGTTTCCCGACCCCAACCAACGGCTCAAAAATTCCCCATAAACTGAATCTCCCGCCGTCTGAACTACTGTTTCTAAGTTGTCGAGAATCAACAGACAAGGTGAGGTAATCAGTCCCCGTATCATCTGCTGAATTAACGTCTCATCGTTCCATTTTTCATCGTAGGGTTGCTCCAAATTTTCTAATAACCAGCGTCCAAATTGCGCTACTGAATAACGCTCCCTAAAACTAACCCATAACACCCGCCAATGAGGGTTTAACTTCTCTTTGAACTTCACCGCTAAAGCCGATTTCCCATAGCCTCCTGCGGCGGTTATCCCGATTAAGCGTACTTTGTCATTGCTGAGGGCGGTTTGTAGTTCCTTGATTTCATCCTGTCGTCCCTGCCATTCATCTACTGGCGGAGGTGTGGTATTTAGGGTTGCTGATTGCGTTGGGGCTAACTTTGTCTGTTCCCTACCAGACGACTCCAGCTAATGCTCTTTGTTAGTGTCACTGGTATAGTAATGGTTATGGTTTCCCCCCAAAAATTTAGCTTCAACATTTTTGTTGAATTGATAACCCTGGGATTGATCCTTGTTAATTTGAGTATTGCGGATCTGTTTTTCCGTTGCGGCTAACTTAGCGGCTAATTCCTGGTTACTGCTCATCAACGCCCGCATTTCCGTTAATAATTCTGTAACTTCCGAATCAGCTAATACAGGTTCCAAGTCAATGACGGCTTGCTCAACTTCAGGTGCTTTGCCTGCGGTTAATAAATTTAAGGTTGGCGAGGTAGGAAATTTGCGTTGCAGTGTCGCCAACAAGGAATCGTTAAGATTTTCCCCAGTCTTGCCTAAAAAACCTGTGGCAATAGCAGCACCAGCCAAGGGAGCAATATTCGTGGCCCAAGTTATCAAAGTCACTAAGAGTGGTTCCATCAACAAAAACCTCTTGATTTTTTTCTAATGATACAGTTTTTCCCAAAAAAGAATAACGTTTGCTTAAACCGCCGTATCAATGAATCGGTGATCGCATTTATTTGATTGTTCTCGATTCCAAAGGAATAACTAATTTTAATACGCCCATTGTTAGTTAAGCAAAACCCACAGGCTGAAACTGAACATCGTTGATGATTTTAACCGTTTCTCCTGATTGCTTCATCACAAATAAACCGCGCCGATAAGCATAACTATCTATCCCCTGATCGATTTCAATCCCCGCTACTGCACCATAAACCTGAAAGTCTCGAAATTGGGGAAAGGCTAACTTAAATCGCTGTAATCGATCAAGAAAGTCATCTACATCATCCTTCGAGAGTCGAGATTTACACTCCACCGCCACTAACTCACTGCCATTCACCGCCAGAATATCAATTTCCATCGCTGCCCCGGGACGTTTACTTTTTAAGCGACTCATGGTTTGGGTGACATCAATCCCCCGTTCTTGAAATAACTGCACAACCGCCGGCTCTACCATTTCTTCGACAAAACGCCCCCAACGGGTGGTTAAGTTATTGACGGCTTCGGTGGTGGCCTGTACCTGCTTTTTCAATTCTTCCATCGTGCGATCGGCTTCAGCACTGCGGCGATCAGCCTCAGCATTTCGTTGTTCAGCTTCAGCATTGCGGCGGTCCGCTTCAGCACTACGGCGCTCGGCTTCAACATTGCGGCGCTCGGCTTCAACATTGCGGCGTTCGGCTTCTTTTTGGAACTCGGCAAATTGAGCCTCGGTTCTTTCAAACAGTTTGTAAATATCGGCGATCGTAATAGCTTCTGACATGGGGTGTTCTTGTCTATTTGAGCAAAGCCGATCCTATTCTAGCAACTCGGCCGAATGTGCCAGTTTATCGGGAATTTAGCCCCGATCTTAATAAACCGATCGCTTCTGGTCTAGATTCCCGTTTAATGGCTTTATGTGATAAATTTCTGGCAATGTTTGAAGCCTATCACGTTCCGCTCTATTTAAAACTGGCTTTATTAGTAATGGCGGGAAGCGGATTTGAACCACTGACCTTCGGGTTATGAGCCCGACGAGCTACCAGACTGCTCTATCCCGCGTTGCTTTATCTAGTATAGAACTAAATCTCGGTAAATGCCAAGGAGTTTGTAATATTCCTTTACATTTACCGTCCGACCAGAGGTTAATACTTACGTTCCACGGGGGTGAAATCCTGAATCACCACGGGCATATAGTCGATATCGATGCCCGAGGGGGAATAGTAGGCGAGGGTATGCTGAAGGAAATTTTGGTCATCCCGTTGGGGAAAATCTTCGCGGGAATGGGCCCCTCGGCTTTCTTGACGATTGAGGGCAGAGGTGAGGATAATTTCCCCCACCACCATGAGACTTTGTAATTCCCAGGCCTCGATTAGTTCCGTATTCCAGCAATCCCCCCTATCATCGAGGTAAATCTGCTCGTATTGGCGCTTTAATTCGCCGATTTGTTTAATTCCCTCGCGCATGGTCGCTTCGGTGCGAAAAACGCCGCAATGTTGGGTCATACAGTCTTGGAATTGCTGACGTAGTTGACCGATGCGAATCGTGCCTTTTTTGGTCAATAAAGCGGTGATTTCCTCTTTAGCATCCTGAAGGTAAATATCGGGATTAAAGACGGGAAAAGCGCGTTTTTCGACGTATTTAGCGATCGATTTGCCGGTTCTTCTCCCATAGACCACACATTCTAACAGGGAATTACTGCCCAAACGATTGGCCCCGTGGACAGAGACACAGGAACATTCCCCGGCGGAGAAAAAGCCCTCGCTGAGGGTATCGGCACTTAAGCGAACGCGACCATCGGTATTAACGGGAATGCCGCCCATACAATAGTGAACTGTAGGACGTACAGGCATCGGTTCCTCTACCGCATCGACACCGACGAGACGGTGGGCCTCCTCCCAACAGAAGGGAATGCGACTCATAATTTTTTCCCGGCCTAAATGGCGTAAATCCAGATAGACAAAGGGACCCCCGGCGCTACCGTCCAGATTTACCCCCCGGCCGGCGCGAATTTCTAGGGTAATGGCCCGGGAAGTGATGTCCCGGGGTGCCAATTCCATGCGCGAGGGGGCGTAGTCTTCCATAAAACGACGACCTTCGCTATTGATTAAATAAGCGCCTTCACCCCGGACCGCTTCCGAGATTAAAACACCGACGGGATAGAGTCCAGTGGGGTGAAATTGGACAAATTCCATGTCTTCTAGGGGAATACCCGCTTTTGCCGATAAAGCTAAACCGTCTCCCGTACAGGCGAAATCGTTGGAGGTGGTGTTATAAACGCGACCATAGCCCCCCGTCCCGAACATAATTGCTTTTGCCCGGAGGATTTCTAACTGTCCGGTGGCGATTTGGTACATTACTACCCCTTTAGCCGTACCTTCTTCGAGGATAAGACGCAAAACGTACCATTCATCGTAGATTTTTACCTGATTACGGCCTAAATTGCTGACTAATTCGTGCAGCATGGCGTGACCGGTTTTATCGGCGGCGTAACAGGCACGGTTATGGCTGTGACCGCCAAAGGCTCTTTGGGCAATGCGTCCATCTTCGAGACGGGAGAATAACACGCCTAGATGTTCCAATTCGATGATAACTTCGGGGGCTTCTCGGGTGAGGATATCCACCGCATCCTGGTCAGCCAGAAAATCGGAACCTTTGACAGTATCGTAGGCGTGGGCCTTGGGATTATCTTTGGGGTCAACGTTTTGCAGGGCGGCGGCGATACCTCCCTGGGCAGCGACGGAGTGGGAACGAATTGGGTGGGTTTTGGCAACGACAGCAACATCGATAGTCGGGTTGAGGCGTTTGATTTCTAAGGCGGCGCGGCATCCTGCTAACCCACCGCCCACTATAACTACATCGTGTTCTTTCATGGCTGATTTTCCTCCGGGCTTCTGTTTCTATGGTGGGGGGAGAATTGCTCAGAAGTCAGTTTTTTTGACATACCCCACGCCGTTTACGACGTGGATTCTTCTAGCATCACTGCTGAGAATTTCTGGCTCAACGAGTCCACTTGAATTAGATTCCTGGCGAAATCCAACCCAGAGGTGGTTCTCTCCTCAGACTTTCGCGACCTTACAGAAGCCTGTTTTCGGGGGTCCCCACGATACAGTTCAAAACCTCTAAAATACTTGGTTTCTCTGGTACTTGGTGCTGAGAATTTTTACCTATAGGAGCATTCCCCTATAGAACCCCATAACTCTAGTTTTCAAGGTGCGTTCATCCGGCGATGACTGGGTTTTTCCAGCGGTTGCTTACCCAGCCCCCTATTTTAATATCATACATCATAGAAGTTACGCATTGACAGAAAGCCTCAAATAGGCATAGCAAGTTTATGCGAACATAGTCTCCGTAACATTCTCCATAATAAATTGGCGAATAACAGGGATAAATAGCTTTCGGGCAAATTCATAGCAGTTGTTAATCAGTTGATTAAGGCCGGCAGTCTGAAGATGACAGAAAGCACGGAGAGCGCCAAAGAAATGATTACGAATTGCCCACTCATCACGAACGAAAAAGCGTTCAATATTACAGACTTGTTTGTTGACATCCTCGCCGCCGTAAAACGGACGGTGATTCCCAAACCTCACGATTTGGGTTTCTGCTTCTTTCCCGAAGGATTTTTCGCACCTGCCTTAACAGATTTACTCTGTTCTGGTCTTATGGTCGCTCTACAGACTGACACCGCAAGCCCTGC
>NZ_JADBTF010000508.1:0-5619 GCF_020246295.1 Microcystis sp. M090S1
AAACTTGAGAATTTTTATTCAAATTTATTGACTCAAAATCAGCTGTACTTAATTTAAATGAATCAACCCTACCGTTGGGGGCGTGGCGCCGCCCCCAAACCCCCCGCGCATTAGTTTTTTGGTGAGATGCTTACACGCCGCTGCTGATACATTTGTCATCATTTAAGGGTCACTGATAATTGCTGATTTTCGGTATTTCTGCAAATGTACCAGTTACCCCTCGCCCACTCGCAGAAAAACTTAATATTTTTACTCTTGACAAATTTGCTGTAAGGTGCTAAAAAAATCGGGGTAGGAAATGCCGGCTGCTTCAGCGCGATGGATAGTGGTGGGTTGACGGGAATTGAGGGCAGCGATCGCTAGACTCATGGCAATGCGATGATCGGTAAAACTGTCCACTTCCGTGCCTAATAGGCCCGTACCGCCGGTAATCTCTAAACCATCGGGTAATTCCGTTACTTTTGCCCCTAGGCGATCGAGTTGGGTGGCCATCACCGTCAGGCGATCGCTTTCCTTCACCCGTAATTCCTCGGCATCCTTGATAATTGTCGTTCCTTGGGCAAAAACCGCCGCTACTGCCAGAATAGGAATTTCATCGATCAGACGGGGTATAATCTCACCAGCGATCGTGGTTGCCTGTAGTTGACTGGATTTCACCCGCAGATCTGCCACCGGTTCCCCCGTCACCACCCGTTGATTTTCGAGGGTGATATCTGCCCCCATTGCCTGTAAAACCTGTAAAACTCCGGTTCTAGTCGGGTTTATTCCCACATTTTCGATTAATAACTCGGAATTAGGCACGATTGCCCCCGCTACCAACCAAAAAGCCGCCGAACTGATATCCCCGGGTACAATCACCGTTTGTCCGGTTAAAGTGGGATAACCCGTCACCGTGACGCTATTAGTCTCCCCATCCACCTCAATATTCGCCCCAAAAGCGCGCAGCATCCGTTCACTGTGATCGCGAGATAAAGCGGGTTCCGTGATCGTGGTTTTCCCCTCCGTTAACAGTCCTGCGAGGAGAAGACAGGATTTCACCTGTGCAGAAGCAACGGGAGAATAGTAGTGGATCGGTTGCAGAGATTGCCCGGAAACGGCTAAAGGAGCCAAAGAATGGGCTTTTCTGCCCCAAATTTGCGCCCCCATTTCTTTTAGGGGTTTCACCACCCGGGACATGGGACGCGATCGCAGGGAAGCATCACCGGTAACGACAAAAAAACGGTCCCGATGACCGGCCAATAATCCTAACATTAAGCGGATCGTCGTGCCGGAATTGCCCGCGTCGAGGATTTCTAAGGGTTCCTCGAGATTGCCTAAACCCCTACCTTTGACGATCACTTTCTCGCTGTTGAGTTGGGAAATTTCCACACCCATGGCACGAAAACAACTAGCGGTACTGCGGGGATCTTCGCCCAATAATAACCCATGAATAACAGTTTCTCCTTCGGCGATCGCCCCCAACATCAGGGAACGATGGGATATAGATTTATCGCCAGGGATGGTGATTTTCCCCCGTAATCCCGTGATTTTACTTGGATCGATGACTAAATCTTGATGGGATTGAAGGGGGTTAAGGGTGACAATAGACATGATCGTTAGGCAGATGAAGACAAGCTCGATCTATTTTCCCCCTTTACCTCGCCCTTTCCTTGTCAAGTTATGTAAAGAATATTAAGCTAGAGTGACAGTTGATTTTCCCAGTGTGACAGGAACGAGGGAAAGGACACAAAGATCGATCGCTCCCGTATTAGGTTAAACTTATCACACCAAGAAACTGATAACTGATAACTGATAACTGATAACTGATAACTGATAACTGATTATGTCTCGTCGTCAACTGTTGAGTTTTTTAATTGCAGTAATTCTGGCATTTTTTGCCCTTATTCCCGATGCTAACGCCTTAGGAGGCCCCCAACCCCCTTTAAATCAACCGGCACCCGATTTTACCCTACCGACTAACACGGGAGAAGGGAATATTTCCCTATCGGATTATCGGGGTAAGTGGGTAGTTTTGTATTTTTATCCCAAGGATTTTACCCCCGGCTGTACCCTAGAAGCGCGGCGTTTTCAGCAGGATTTGCCGAAATATATGGCTAAAAATACGCAAGTTTTAGGGGTAAGTGCCGATGATGTCGATTCTCATGCGGAATTTTGTGACTCGGAGGGGTTAAAATTTCCCTTACTGGCAGATACTACCGGAGATGTTAGTAAAGCTTATGGTTCTTGGATGGGTTATGTTTCCCTGCGTCATACCTATCTTATCGATCCGCAAGGGATTTTAAAAGAGATTTATTTAGGGGTAAATCCTGCCATTCACAGTGCCGAAGTTTTAGCACGTTTAGAGGAATTACAGGCGAGTTCATAAAAAAAATCCCGACCACGATTTTGTTATCGGTGGGGGATATAGATTAACAACCTTAACCGAGATAATCAGGACTAATTGCAATTATCGTCCTTATCACCCTTACAGTCACGGTTTTGTAAAATTAGCGGCGAAGAGGAATGGTCAAAATGGTTATCTTGACTATTAACCGCTAAAGTGTGAGGAAGAGAACCTAACAGCAAGGAGACCACAACAAACAAGGTTAACGAGATTTTCATGGTTTTACTCCCTTAGACACCATCAGGTAATTGACCTATTTTTAGCATAGGGTTTTCCCGCTCGGATGTCAGTCCCATTGCCAAGAGGGAAAAAGGGGTTAACATGGAAAAAAAGGGAATTTGAGTAGAATAAAGTAGAACGGGATGAAACCACAGGGATGGGACGAGTTTCTCAAACATCTAGCCAGAGAATACGGTGTTCAAGGCAAATTAAAGGAAATTTTTTTGGTTCGTTTTGCCTATGAAAATTGGCGCAAACCAGATGAGGAAATTTGGGAAATGGCCGAGGCTGCCAGCCATGAAACCTATAAAAAACAGATGACTAAAATCTATAGCTATTTCTCGGCAGATAAAGATAATGGCTGTCCCGAACTCGAATTAGGTAGTAAAGGGCCGGGTAAGTTCCAAATCCTCCGAGAATGGTTCAAAGATATCAAATATCCTGAATGGAAAAATCACCCCACCCCGATACTAGCAGAAAAATCAGTTATAGATACTTATATTAGCCGCCCTCCCGTCGAAAGCGACTGTTATCAAGAAATTAATCGTCCGGGGTCACTTATTCGCATTAAATCCCCCGAAAAGACTGGTAAAACTTCTCTCCTGAAACATCTGCTCGCTCAGGCAGATAGTTGGGGACATAGCACAGTTTATATTAATTGTCAAGTGGCAGAAAAGGCGATGTTTGCCAGTTTAGACCGATTTTGTCGCTGGTTTTCGGCAAATGTCAGCCGAGAATTGGGTTTAAAGCCTCAATTAGATGAATATTGGGACGAGGAACTATTTGGCAGTTTAATCAGTTGTCAAACCTATTTTCAGTCCTATCTTTTGGAACAGATTAACGGGCCGCTCTTTTTGGCCCTAGATAATTTAGACAGAATTTTCGAGTATCCCGACATCGCTAGGGATTTTTTGCCGCTTTTGCGCTGTTGGCACGAAGAAGCTAATAATTTAGAAATCTGGCAGAATTTGCGGTTAGCGATTGCTAATTCCACGGAAATCTATATTCAATTGGACGCTAATCAATCTCCCTTTAATGTCGGTCGCGCGATTAAATTACCCGGTTTTAGCCTCGAACAACTGGAAAACTTGGCTAGTAGCTACGGATTGCCTAAAAATGACGATAATCAGCGTTTTATCGGGGATTTAATCGCTCTAGTCGCTGGTCATCCCTATCTTAGCCGTTTGGCCCTGGAAGCGCGGGTGCGCGGGGAAAAAAATATTCTCCCTAATGCTGCTACCCAAGGGGGAATTTATGCGGCACACCTGCGTCATCACTGGGATAGTCTGCAAAAACAGCCGGAATTATTGACAGGGATAGGGGAAGTGGTTAATTCTTCCGATAAGGGAGCGCGATTAGAACCGATTACTGCCTATAAACTGGAAAGTATGGGTTTAATTCAGTTAAAAGGCGATCTAGCCCAGCCTAGCTGTCAATTATATCAGCTTTACTTCCGAGAGGAACAAACTGGCAGCGATCTCTAGTGGATAATTAGGGTCTGCTGAAAAAGTTTTTCCTGGTGGCAGGGTGTGGGGTGTAGGGTGTAGGGTGTGGGGTTTTACCGATTTTGAGGGGGTCAATTACCTAATTTTCAGGGAAAAAGTACCTGAATTTTCCCCCCAATCACTCCAATGGTCGGCACTTTTTGAGGTCAAAAAAGTCTAAAAGCCTTATCCAACAAGGTTTTTAGATTTATTCAGCAAACCCTAATTAGACACCGATAAGCATCCGGTGCGATTAAAGATTGTTCAACTTGCTAAAGATTGTAGTTCGGAAGTGCCATAAACTCTAACGATTTTGTCTTGGCAGGCCGTGGCGATATAATTACCATCGGGACTAAAACAAACGGAATAGATTTTCTGGGGATGGGGAATAGAAATAATGGCTTTTCCTGCTTTTAAATCCCATAATTTTAAGCTTTTATCATCACTACCACTGGCTAATAGTTGATTATTAGGACTAACACTAACTGAATTGATATGATCACTATGTTCGCTGAGAGTTTTTACCTCTGTACCTCTTTTAATATCCCAGATTTTAATGGTTTTGTCTTTGCTGCCACTGGCTAAAAATTTGTTATTACTGCCGAAATCTACCGATAAAATACCTCCAAACCAATCGGAATGACCTTTTAAGGTAATGGTGCTTTTTTCTGCCAGATTCCAGATAATTACCGTTTTGTCATTTTCGCCGCCACCACTGGCTAAAAGTTGACCATTTTGACTAAATTTAACTGTTAGAACTTTATCGCTATGACCTTGTAATGTCGAAAGAATGTCTCCGGTTTTTGCTGACCATATTTTCACGGTTTTATCTTCACTACCACTAGCAATAATTTCCCCATCGGGATGAACAGCTACTGCTGTAACTTTATCTTGGTGTCCCGTTAAGGTAGAGATTAATTTTTTAGTTTCCAGTGACCAAATTCTTAGGGTTTGATCATCTCCTCCACTGACCAAAAATCCTTGACAGGGACTAAAAGCAACAGAGTTGATTCCCTTATCCCACCAACCAGCTTTTTCATGTCCTTGTAAACTAAATTTTTGATTTTTTTGCCAATCCCAAACAATAACAGTTAACTCGTTATCTCCACTAGCTAAAAATTGACCATCTTGGGAAAAAGTTAGACATTTAACCTCACCTTCATGGCCTTCTAAAGATTTAAAAGATACTAAGGGATTAAACATAGTAAAGACATTAGTTAATCAAGATTTTTCGGCATTACCCGATGTTAGTGGTTCTGTAGGGGACTACTTCATCCCTGAGATAACTTTTTCCGCTCACCACAAGTACGGAGAAGCTATTGTTCCCTGATTATAACTAATTACAGTGTTTCTCGTCAAGGAGATGCAGCTAATCTAAGGATAGCCTATTAAAATAAGCTTTTACGCATTTAAGTTACATTGACAGCATTACCCTTATTTTTAAGTTTTCTACTCCATTTAATAATCAATCCCCCTTCATTTAAAAGCTGATTGACTACTTTTTCCAGTTCTTCTTTATTTTCAAATTCTCGA
>NZ_JADBTF010000509.1:0-2540 GCF_020246295.1 Microcystis sp. M090S1
CCCCACCAATACACTTTTTCAGCAAACCCTAATTATGCAATAAATCGCTGGGATGTGTCGCTGCTTCTTTAAATAAAAATCCAAATGGGCCTTCACTATTTATCCATGTTTTTGCAATAAAGGAAGTTGCAAAGGGGTTTTTCCCGCTTTTTAGAATGTTAAGTTCTTTTGATAAGATTTTCAATTCATCCCATATTGATTGTTCGACGAGTTTTTTGGGAAGAATACCTCGTTCCAAGAATGATTTAGTATTTCTTGTTCTGGTTCCGTGGAAATAAATGCAATCAATTATATCTTATATCATCACCAAATTTAGAGCATATAGCTATTGGTCATCCGCTTATTAGTTCTATATCCTGGGTTATAACTGTTGGGATTATCGAAAAAATCGGCTCTAAAACCTCGCCTTAAAAGGCGAAAAGTTTTGGGAGCGGGGCATAAATCCCCGTTACAAAAACGGACTCCTGCCTCCTGCCTCCGTTAACTGGGCTGCTACAGGTAATGCTATGTTTATATTCTTAGGTTGTGTTAATAGCTTAATTTCTAGGGTTTTCATAGTCTAAAAACAATGGTTATCCTCTTGTGTGAATAGGAGGAAAATCTAAGCTGGTATCTCCCATTCAGCCGCTCGTAACTAGATAAGAGAAACTGTAGCGATTAATAAGTGCCTAAGCAAAATTAATTACACATTTAAGCCGTCAGCCGCCAGCTTTTTCAGTGACCGGTAAACACAGAAAACGGGTTTCTTGAAGAAACCCGTTTTCTTGGGCGACAAACCAGAATTATTCAGGTTTGATTAACTGATTTAAATAGTCCTGAAAATCTGAGATTGAGTCAAGAGTAATCGCTTGTCTGTGGAGATTTTTTAGAAGAGAAGTGTCTTTAATTTGGCTAATCTCATCAACCAGTTCCGAAGGCACATTCTCAAACCGAATCTCAAGGGCATCAATGACAGATTCTCTCATCCCTTTTTCCATTCCCATTCTTTCAACACTGGTAATATAAGGCATTCGTTTTTCCTCCTCGTACTGATTTAATTCCTGTTGAAACTCTTGTTCTAATTCAGCGGGTAAGCTCATCAGCCAATCGATAAACTTAAAGAGGTTGATAATATCCTCTCGTTGATAACCCTGTTCGTACAACCGTTTAGTTAATGCTAATTTCGCTTCTTTGCGCTTTTTTCGGTTTTGCCGAGTTTCTAAAGCTTGGAGATGCGCCATCACGACTGTAGCAAAAGGATTGCGGCTGGCTGCTAAAGCTGACCACTGCTGCTTAAATTCTAGCAACTTGACGACCGGAAAGCGAAAACTCACTTGACAATCAAATAACTCACGCTCAAATTGATTGGGTCGCCAAGAAGCATTATCATCACCTAAAACTGCCAAACTCGCTACTGAACGCCTGTAACGATCATAAATACGGTAGTAATAGACAAACATCCGTTCAGCAAAGTCAATTTCTCGCTGACCCTGGATTTCTATGTGGATTAAAACCCAGGTCTCTTCTCCCGCAAGACGATAAATTTTCACCAACTTATCGACGAGACGTTTGCCTAACTCAGCATCCCGCACCACTTGTTGAAGTTCTTTGTCGAGAAATTCAAAGCCTTGATTCCAATCAATACCCGCGTGAGCTTGAGGAAAAAAGAAGGAAACAAAGTCTTCAAAGTAGATTTCTAAGACATCTTTCCAAGGAGTATCAAAATCAGTATTTGGGTTATTCATTTCAGTTATCAGTTATCTTGAAGCACCGAAGCAATTTTTGTGATATACTGTACTTACGCAGAAAACGGGTTTCTTGAAGAAACCCGTTTTCTTGATTAATTCTGGCGCTTGCACTTGCTGGCTAATCCTAGGGTTAATAATAGTCCGAAAAGAGTATCAGGTTCAGGAACTTTGGCAATATTATTAAGCTTGATATTATCAACTAATAAAGCTGAATTTCCAGTAGCATTTCCTCCTCCTGTCTTATCCACATCAACTACCCCAAACCCTAAAATATAATCTCCACTCACGGATATTGTTATCGTGTAAGGTTGATAGCCTGTTTCTTTCGTTAAATGGGAAAAAGAAGGATTGACTGGAAAACTAGATTGAGTATCTGCCAAAGAATATAAAGTATTATTAAGGGTAAAAAAGGCGAAATCGTTGTAATCTACATTAGTCGCATCTTCATCAGTAAGAAAATTCCAATAAAAGCTGAAAATATCGCCAGCATTAGCAGTAATAGTCTGTTTAATAGCGGAGCCTTCAACAACCGATAGATTGCTTAACTCATTACCCGATAAGTCGAGAAATGATTCTAAATCATTAGCATTAGTCAAGGATTGATTGTCGTCACAAGCACCGACAAAAACACAAGTTTGTAACACGGCTTGATAATTTCCGTTAACCGGTGTAACCTGAAAACTTGAATTTTCAACGCTCGCTTGTCCACTGGTATTCCAGTCAGAAAAATTACCAGTTTCAAAACTTCCATTGACAACAGCGGCGGGGGAAATTTCAGCCGTCGCCACTAACAAACCAGCAACAGTAATTAAG
>NZ_JADBTF010000051.1:0-3488 GCF_020246295.1 Microcystis sp. M090S1
CCAAGCATTTTAAAAAGCATTATCGGAGACTGCGAAAAGACCAAAAAAGCCTTTCTAGAAAACAGAAAGGGTCAAAAAATCGGGAAAAAGCAAGAATCAAAGTAGCCAAGATTCACGCTCAAATCACCGATAGCAGGAAAGACCATTTACACAAGCTAACCACTCAATTAGTTCGTGAAAACCAAACGATTGTGGTTGAGAATTTAGCCGTTAAGAATATGGTCAAAAACCCGAAATTATCTCAGGCAATATCTGATGTAAGCTGGGGAGAAATCACCCGACAATTAGCCTATAAATGCCGTTGGTACGGGAAAAATTACATCGAAATAGATAGATGTTTTCCCAGTTCTAAACGGTGCAGTAATTGTGGGTATATTGTGAAAAAGCTGCCGTTAAATGTTCGAGAGTGGGACTGTCCGAACTGTGGGACTCACCATGACCGAGACATTAACGCCAGTAAAAATATTTTGGCCGCAGGGCTTGCGGTGTCAGTCTGTGGAGCGACCATAAGACCAGAACAGAGTAAATCTGTGAAGGCAGGTGCGAAAAATCCTTCGGGAAAGAAGCAGAAACCTAAATCGTGAGGTTTGGGAATCGCCGTCCGTTTTACGGCGGCGAGGATGTCAAATAATTTAGATTATTCTTTTCTTGCACGTCCGCTCACCGATTGCCTCCCACCCAATGAGTTTAGAATCCGCTACCGATGAAGTCATTAAGCAAAATTTAGAACAATTTCTAATTGTTTTGTCCGTTTCCCTGAGTGTGGCCACGGTTTCGAGGATTTTTAGCTGGTTTCGCCAAATTCCTTACACCCTATTGTTAGTGATAGTCGGTTTGGGTTTAGCTTTTATCGATATCCGTCTGGTGAACCTATCCCCCGAACTGATTCTAGAAATTTTTCTGCCCCCTTTGCTATTTGAAGCCGCTTGGAATACGCGCTGGCGAGATCTGAAGGATAATTGGATTCCCGTCAGTCTTTTCGCTATTGTCGGCGTAATTATCTCGATTTTCGGGGTTGGTTTTGCCCTAGATGAATTGACCAATTTACCCCTATTTACGGCATTATTAGTGGGTGCGAGCCTTTCTTCTACGGATCCCGTCGCTGTTGTCGCTCTTTTTCGCGAATTAGGGGCCAGTAAAAACCTCACCGTGCTTTTGGAAGGGGAAAGCTTATTTAATGATGGGGTCGCTGTGGTCGCTTTCGCTCTTTTGGTGGAAATTCCCCTCGGTGCTAGTGGTCTATCCTTAGAGACAACCATTAGCCGGATTGCCGCTTTTATCGGTATCGGGGTGGCAGTGGGTTGTTTAGTGGGTTTTGGTATTTCCTATCTGACTCAACGTCTGGATTTACCCCTAGTGGAGCAGTCTTTAACTCTTGTGTCCGCCTACGGTGCTTATCTATTAACCGAGGAGTTCGGGGGTTCGGGGGTAATCGGAGTGGTGACTACGGGGATTATTTTAGGTAATTTTGGCTCTAGAATTAGTATGAGTCCCCGTACCCGCCTATTAGTCACACAATTCTGGGAGTTTCTCGCTTTTTTTGTCAATTCGATCGTTTTTCTCCTCATCGGCGATCAGATCCGTCTCTCCAGTTTAGCCGATAATCTCAATTTAATTTTTATCACGATCGCTGCCGTGGTAGCGGCCCGTTTTCTGGCTACCTTTGCTTTGGCAACTGTTAGTAATGCCTTGATGGAAACTAAAATTAATTGGCGAGAAAAAACGGTTTTATGGTGGGGAGGTTTGCGCGGTTCCGTTTCTATTGCCCTAGCTTTAAGTGTGCCGGTTATTTTTCCCAATCGTCAGGATATCATCGATATCGTCTTCGGAGTTGTTCTCTTTACCCTGTTGGTTCAGGGATTAACTATTCAAACTTTCCTATCGAGATTAGACTTGATCGGTGATCAACCAATTCGAGAAAACTATGCGGAACTTTTAGCCCGACGGGTAGCTTTAAAAAGAGTTTTAGACTATCTTTCTAAATTAGATAAATCTCCCGATGTTGCCCCCGAATTCTTTAGTTATGAGCAGCATCTCGTCAAAGAAAAGTTAAAGACTGTAGAAGCGGAAATACAATCTCTCAACGATAGTTATCCCCAATTACAGCTGTTGACAATGGAACAACTTCGGGAAACCCTCCTAGATATCGAAGCTGATACCTACGCTGAATTTATTCGAGCCGGCCGTTTAACTAGCAATTTATCCCCCGTCCTCCAAGAAATTCTCGCTGAAAGTAAAATTAGTGAACAGTAGGACTATTTTGGGGTATATACAATCAATCTCAATTCTCCTAATGATCAACGACTGGGTTTTATGACAAAAACCCCTCCAATTAATGAAAGGGTTTTTGTGGGGTTTTATGGGGGATTTTAGGAGACTTTTGTAGTTTCTTTTTCAGTGGATTGGGAGGGTTTTAGTTTGCGTTTTAATGTTGAAGCTGCGCCAAGTGTTCCGAGTGCGAGGAGACTGAGGATGGTAGAGGGTTCTGGAGTTTGTACTTCAACGACTTGATTAAACTCGGTCCCAGGTAAGTTTAGTCCATTTTTGCTTGGACTGGGAAAAGAATTTGTAAAGTCTGGTGAGCCGCCAATTCCCGTTACGCTTGTTAAAGTAATCCCAAAGTCAACTACTCCATCATGGGGAGATCTGCCAGGATTAGTCACCAAAAATTTAACTGTTAGAAGCTTGTTGATTGTGTTATCTCGGATATTTAGGCTCAAAACATTAAATTTATTACTACCAAGAGGAAGAAGGGTATTTTGTATTTCTGGTCCATCTTCTTTTCCTATAAAACTCAACTCACCTGTATCATATGTGAAGTTCCACTCTGAGTTTAAAAAAGTGAATTGACTGTCGACTCCTGTTGTATCGAGAAATACATCAAAAGCAATTTCTTGACCAGGACTTACCACGATATCTAAAATGGAGTCATTGTCCAACTGACTTCCAGCAGGAACAAAGTAAAAGTTAGCAGCTTTCGCAGGAGAAAACTGCATATCTACCATTAAAGTAGATCCGCCGATTAGCAGTGAAGTTAACAAAACTTTTTTAACCAACATAGTTCGATTCCTAGGATAATGGGAATTTAATCCGATCGCCCCCTCTCGCAGCCAGGTCAAGCAATAGCCCAACCCAACATCAAAGGGAGATAGCAGGATCATACACACTCCCCCCCGCACAACTGTATCAAAAGTTACAATTTAATAAATCTTTATATTCTTCTCCTTGGCTTAGGGATTCATAGGGGAAGGAGTCTCAGGTATTTTCCCCTGTTTTACTGCTTCTCAGGCGACCGATCGCCTTCCGTGAGGGATTGTGGCGCGGTGTGTCAGATTCGGTCATAGGGTTCAAAATTTCGCTAACATTGTTAAGTAGCTGGTTATAATTAAATTAAAAATGGATTTTAGGTTCGATCCCCCCTGCCCCCCTTGATAAGGGGGGTGCCGATAGGCGGGGGGATCTGATGATTTTTAACGCCTACCTACTTA
>NZ_JADBTF010000510.1:0-3072 GCF_020246295.1 Microcystis sp. M090S1
ATACTCACTTCTCTGCGATGCAGTCGCACTCGCGGGAGCGCATTTTGTAGCTTGCTTAAAGCTTTGTTTCTGTCTGTATCACTTGTTACTTTTTAAAATGAGAATTGCTGGCGCATCTTAACAATCCTTGACAAAATGAACTTTATGTGAGTTGCTTACCCACGATTCAGGCATATTTGAGGAGAATTTGCCATCTCAATTGTTAAGCAAAAATCGACCCATTTGGTCGATTTCGTAACTATTCTGATTGACTGGTATCACTTGAAATGCCCACGCGGATCACAAAATTGGCCAATTGTCAATAGCGTTTGAGATGCTCTCACCCTGGGTGTTGGCAAAACAGAGTTAATTCCGATGGAACCGTTTTTAAACTCAAGGGTTGCAATATTTGGGAAATCATCTCAACGGTACTGTTGGGCAAACAGAAACCGACCCAAACGCCTTGGAAGAGTCCAGTCTCTGGGGTTTCAGTGGAGACATTGAGAATCTAAGCTGTCTCGTTGAACAAGGAATTTCCGATAGTGATAGGTCAAGAATCCCCCGTCACAGCGTAGCTTGACGGTGGGAGTATGTCAATAAATTATTCTATCATAAAAAGAAATCCTCTCTCAGGTAAGAGCGGTAGTATGGCTTACTCGACACAGCAGTTAATTGAAATCCTCGATCGAGAAATGCACGCCACTTGCAAAGGGGAACGTCTGTTACTCTCCCCGGCGGAGCGCATTGATAATCCAGTGATTGCCAAGGCGATCAATCTAGAAAAGGTGGGCAAAGTCTTCGCCTATCAGGATTTTCGCCGCCAAGTTCACGATTATCAACAACAATATCAGGTTTCGGGCATTATCTGGCGTGTTTGTCAATGGGGCGATCGCACTCTCCGTTATCCCGAAATTCATAATCAATTAGTTGCCGTGGAGGGTGACAAGGAAATTCTCATGGCTGCCAAAGCCTCGGTTTTAGAGTTTTGGAACAGTATCACCCCTAATATGAATTTTTGGTGGGCGCTTAACTCCCGTCGTCCCATTTCTGCCGATTCTCTAGCAGAATTAGTCGCCCAGTCCGAATGGGCGGAATTAGATGTGGCGCGCACAGAATTATATCTCGGTCTCTGTTGGGGTAATCCTTTAGAACACCAGTATCAATGGGCGCAACCCTTTTCCGGTTGTCATCGCATTATCGCCGCCGTCGATGAACCTAGTTCGATTAAGGTCTAAAGGCGATTGATGTCTTGGGGTTGGGAAGTGGGGTATAGGGTGTGGGAAGTGGGGTGTTGGGGAAGTGGGGAAGTGGGAAAGTGGGGAAGTGGGGAAGTGGGGATAATAAATAAAAGCTGCCCCCTGCCTCCTGACGACCGACTCCTATTGTAAAGTTTTGTTAATTTTTCTGGGATTAGGGCATTTTGTAAAAATAGATACAGAATTGTATGTTATATATATTGGTAGGTGATTAAAAAAGTTCGAAACACTATTTGCAGCTCGGAGGAAATGATTATGTCTACAGAACAACAAGCTCGCGCCTTAATGATGCGTCACCACCACGCCGTCAAAAATCGTCAACAATCGATGTTAGGGAGAAGTGCTTCTGAAATCGGTATTGACAATGACAATGGCTACGGGGAAACCGTTCAACGTCGCTTCTCGGCCGACTTTTCTTCACAAACTTATTGATCGCTCTGGTGTTACTCTCAGTTAGGGTCTTAGATTTCGCCAAAGTGTAAGCTTTCAATCTTAGAATTAAGTGAACAATCAGCCCACACAAACCGGGATAGGAATGTGTGGGTTTTCGGTTTTTAGAGATAGGGGTCATTCCTGGGCCGATTACGGGGTTTCATCAGGATTTATGCCTAATTGCCGTAATTGCGCCGCTAAACGTTCCGCCCGTTGACGTTCGATTTCGGCTAATTCCGCGGGTAGAAGGATTAAATTGCCGTCTAGGTCATAAAAACGTAGCCAAGGGGCTTCTTCTCGCTGGATGCTGCCCATCCAGACTCCTAACCACAATCCCAAACGTTGACACCATAACCAACCGCGGTGGTCGGGAATAATTTCTTGATAGCATTGATTTTGGTCTAAAGCCCAACCTTGCAGGGAAGTGGCATCAAAGGGATTATAAACGAAGTATTGGGAGCAGCGAAAAGTCCGCTCATAGAGGTCTTTTTTGATAGTTAAATCAATTTTTGCGGTGCTTTCTGACATTAATTCCACGATCACATCGGGATAACGTCCGTTTTCGTTCCAAACCACCCATCCTTGTCGTTTATAACTACCATCGATATCGAGGACAACGAAAAAATCGGGGCCACGAAAATCTTTATTAAAAACCCGCTCACGGCTAAAGTAAATAAACATATTACCGCCAACAAAAAAGTCCTCTCGATCCTGATAGGCTTGTTCGATAGAATCGATTAAGACATTCATAGCCTTGCGGTGACGGTGCGTTTCCAAAGGTTCTCCATCATCAAAAATCAAGTCTTCTGGGGGAATGGGTGGTTCTTCCCAATCGATAACTGGAGGAGTGAGGGGTTGAGTCATCGGGGTTACGTCCAGGATAGAGATGGTTTTATTTTATTTGCAAGACGAGGCGATATTTAGGTTGTCCAGTTCTCAATTTTGCCATGGCTTCATTCACCTGCGAGATAGGATAGGTTTCTGTAACGGGTTCAATGCCATGGCGAGAGGCAAATTCGATCATTTTATTGATGGTACTGGGACTACCCAAAGGACTGCCAGAAATCGATTTTTGACCCATAATCAAGGGAAAAGCATAGGTATTCATCGGTTCAAGAACAGCCCCAACAATATGCAGGCGACCTTTGGGACGTAAACAGGCGATATAAAGACCCCAATCGAGATTAACGTTAACGGTAGAGATGATGAAATCAAAGTAATTTTGTACCGATTGCAAAGCTTCGGAGTCTCTGGAATTGATAAATTGACATCCTCGCCGCCGTAAACGGACGGTGATTCCCAAACCTCACGATTTAGGTTTCTGCTTCTTTCCCTTGCGGGGTTCCGCACCTGCCTTAACAGATTTACTCTGTTCTGGTCTTATGGTCGCTCTACAGACTGACAC
>NZ_JADBTF010000511.1:0-3993 GCF_020246295.1 Microcystis sp. M090S1
TATGATATGATATAAAAACAGAGTATCATAAAAAACATCATGCAAGCATAAAAACTCAAAGGAAAAATTGATCAATCCGGTAACTTGCTGATTACCGAACCCCTGAATTTACCCCCCGGAAACGTGGAAATTGTAGTTTGGGCAGCCACAGATAACCTTTAATATTTAATATTTAATAGAATTTTCTTGCAGCCATTCTGATATAGTTTCTTGACTTTCTTGGCCGTTTGCTAGTCGTTCCATTATTAAAACAACTTCGGGTTCTGGAACATCCAACGAATATCCATTTAATTCCAGAAAGATAGCCATTACTACGAAAGCTACCCGTTTATTACCATCTATAAAAGCATGATTTTTAGCAAATCCATAACCATAAGCCGCAGCTAAATCAAATATACTGGGTGTAGGTTCACCATAAGCAAGTAAATTTTTCGGTCTATCTAAACTAGCTAAAAACAAATTGTTATCTCGCACCCCCGCAAGACCACCATGCTGTATTAATTGGTCTTCATGTATAGCTTTAACAATTATTTCATCTAACCAGAAAATTCCATTCATTTCCCTAACTCATGAAGTGCATTTCTGTATTTTGTGCTGACTTTTCTGTAAGCCTCCATTGCTTTTTCAAAATCAGGATTACCAGCAGTTATAATAATACCTGTTGGTGTTTCAGTGACAAATACACTGTCTCCTTCTTGAACTTTAAGTTTTTCCATGGCTTCTTGAGGTAATGTTATAGCCAAGGAATTTCCAACTCTACTAATTTTTAAGGTGTACATTTAGTTAACTAACCTCCTATTCAGCCAATTTGAGATAATAATATAAAAACAGATTATCATAAAAAACATCATGCAAGCATACAAACTCAAAGGAAAAATTGATCAATCTGGTAATTTGCTGATTACCCAACCCCTGAATTTACCCCCCGGAAACGTGGAAATTGTAGTTTGGGCAGCCACAGACACCCTTGATCATACCACAACCCCAACCACTGAATCAGCACCAGAAACACCAAAAAGACCAACTAAAATCAAGGCTTTGCAAAACTGGTTTGAGAAAACCCAACCTGCACCTCCTGATTTTGATCCAGATCAAGCTAAATGGGAATATTTAAAGGAGAAACATAACCTGTGAAAGTCTTGCTTGATACCAACATCATTATAGATAGTGTAAACTTAAAGAGTTTACCTATTACCAAAATTCTATGACTCGCTGGTTTAATATTGCAGGTCCCTGTTCCAACGATATCCACTATATGCTCTCTCCCACAGTCAGATTACCAGATTTAGAGGAGCTAATTCAACAACGTAGTTATTTTGTCCTTCACGCACCACGACAAACGGGGAAAACCACCGCTATGTTATCCCTAGCAAAACAACTTACCGATACCAGAAATTATGCCGCAGTCATGGTATCAGTGGAAGTAGGAAGTGCATTTAATCATGATCCTACTGCCGCAGAATTAGCAATTTTAGGGGCATGGTATAATACAATTGAGGATAGTTTACCGACCGAATTACAACCTCCTGCTAAACAATGGCAACAGGAAGAACCAGGAAGCAGAATAAAGGCTTTTTTAAGAGGTTGGTCAAAAGCTATCAATCGTCCCATAGTATTATTTATAGATGAAATTGACTCTTTACAAGACCAAACATTAATTTCTATTTTACGACAGTTAAGAGATGGTTTTCCTAAACGTCCAGAAAATTTTCCCTCGTCAGTAGGATTAATTGGTTTACGAGATGTGCGAGATTATAAAGTAGCATCTGGTGGTAGTGATAGATTAAATACTTCTAGTCCTTTTAATATTAAAGTTGCTTCTCTGACTATGAGAAATTTTAATCTCGAAGAAGTAGGAGAATTATATCAACAACATACAGCAGCAACAGGACAAATTTTCACACCAGAAGCTATAGAAACAGCGTTTGATTTAACCCAAGGACAACCTTGGCTAGTCAATGCTTTAGCTAAAGAAATTGTAGAAAAAATGGTAAAAGATAGAAACATTGCTATTACCAAAGAACATATCTTAACAGCCAAAGAAATATTAATTGCTCGTCAAGATACTCATTTAGATAGTTTAGCGGAAAAACTCAGGGAAAAACGAGTGAAAAATATTATTGAACCAATTTTAGCAGGGCAAACCTTACCTGATACTTTAGCAGATGATCGCCAATATTTAATAGATTTAGGATTATTACAACGTGATCCGATGGGGGGATTAGTTATTTCTAACCCCATATATCGTGAAGTTATTCCCCGCGTTTTAGTACAAGGAACTCAGGACAGTTTACCTTTAATTATTCCTAGTTGGTTGACTACAACAGGTGAATTAAATATAGATGCTTTATTAACAGCATTTCTCAAATTTTGGCGACAACAGGTCGAACCATTATTAAGTAGTGCTGCTTACCATGAAATTGCCCCCCATATTGTATTAATGGCTTTTTTACATCGTGTGGTTAATGGTGGGGGGGTTTTAGAAAGGGAATATGCAATTGGTAGTGATAGAATGGATTTATGTCTGCGTTATAAAGATGTAATTTTAGGGATTGAATTAAAAGTATGGCGGGATAAAAAACGCGATCCGCAAGCTGATGGAATTGAACAATTAGAATCTTATTTAGGACGTTTAGGTTTAGATTTTGGTTGGTTATTTATCTTTGATAGACGGAAAAATGCTTTACCAATGGAAGAAAGGTTATCAACTGAGGTTGTGCTGACGGAAAATCAATATAGAATTACTGTGATTCGGGCTTGAGTGTTTCCAAAACTCACTGTTTTTAGCAGAAATAAATGGTATCATAAAATTAATACAAATGCACTGATTACATCATGAATTACAGAGACTATATCACAATTGAACCCAATAAACGTGGTGGTAAGCCTTGTGTACGTGGCTTGCGAATCACAGTTTATGAGGTGCTTGAATACCTAGCTTCGGAAATGACAGAAGAAGAAATTCTTGATGATTTTCCCGACCTAACGCGAGAAGATTTAAAGGCTTGTATTGCTTATGCGGCTGATCGTGAACGTCGGTTAATGATTTCGACTTGATCAGCATGAAATTACTATTTGATGAAAACTTATCCCCTAAATTATCCACCCGTTTGAGCGATATTTTTCCAGACTCCCTTCATGTTCGAGATGTAGGAATGAAAGCAACAATAGACCCCATAGTTTGGAATTATGCCAAAGATAATGATTTGATGATTGTCTCGAAAGATGCTGATATGCACGATCTAAGTTTAGTGTTTGGGAATCCTCCCAAAGTCATCTGGCTGAGACTGGGAAACTGTTCTACTTTACAAGTTGAAAATTTACTGCGTCGGGAGTTCAGTACAATCAAATTATTTTATGAAGATAAAAATTCATCATTGCTTGCTCTCTCATAATCTTCCTGAAAATTTGGAACTGCGTTCAAACCAGTAATAAGGTGCGTTACATTTGACATTTTACATTGTACTCTTTACTCTTTACAAAAGTTCGGGAATTTGTAAGCGTTTGTATGCTTCCAGTTTATTAATTCCTCCACTACTAACAACCACCTCAATCACTAAATCAGGATGTTTTCTATTTGCTCCCAACTCAGAAGATTCATCACCTTCTTTTTTAACCTTTTCAAATTCATTTTCTAAGGTGACAGAACCAGTAGGAGTAAAATCTAATCCCAAAAATTCTCAATAAATTTCTACTAAAGAAGCATTTTTCTAATCTCCAAAACTCCATCTAAAAAAGATAACCTTAACCCTGGGCGATCGATTAGCTGTTCAACAGCTTTAAATTCTCTCCAGGTTAAGTCACTAATTAAAATTGGTTCTGCTTCTCGTTCGATGAATGTAGTTATCATAATTTAAACCCAAATTTAGAGAGGGAATTTTTCTCAACATGATATCATATAAAAACAGATGATCATGAAAAATATCATGGAAGCATACAAACTGAGAGGAAAAGTAGAAATCATAGTCTAACAAACTACCCTTAATCATACCA
>NZ_JADBTF010000512.1:0-10764 GCF_020246295.1 Microcystis sp. M090S1
AAACTACTCTAGCATACTAAAGTTAAATTGGCAACTATAGATTAGAGTTATTCTTAGTCGTGCTTCGCTGTTCTATGCTGGCGGAACTTTTCATCTCCGAGGTGAAACCGAGAGATGAAAAGCCGACATTATAGGTAAAAAGCGATTTCTTTCTCCTTGAGAGGGGCAAAATCGGCGGCTAACAACAGCTGATTTAACTCCTCTTGGGGGATATGTTTGGCCCCGATGCGGACAATTCGCGATCTCATCGTGTTAGAAACCCCGCTTCTTTGTCGTCCTGCTTCCAAACCCATTACCCGGTGATAAAGTTCCAATTTTGCCTGGGGAATCGGGGAACCATCAAAATCAATGCCATTAGCGATCGCCAGATCAATGGCATCAGCACCCGTAGTCGTGGTTAAATTAGTTTCGGTGGACATAAAGACAATATAAAGGATCGTTGCTATTTTATCAGGCGATCGATATCCGCCGCTATGATCAGGAAAGTAATCTTCATTTCTGTGTGACTATGGCTCAATTGCCGACCTATCAACCAAAACAGTTATCCCTAGGCCCCCTAGAAGCGGAAATTCTCAATATTGTCTGGGAATTGGAACCCGTTAGCGTTAAGGATGTCCACGATCGCATTTTAGCGGATCCGGAACGAGATCTGGCCTATACTTCTGTGACTACGGTACTGCGTCGTTTAACTAATAAAGGCTGGTTAAGTTGTTATAAACAGGGTCGAATTTTCTACTGGAAACCGATGGTTTCTAAGGAACAAGCACAGGCAATTAAAGCCTACGAACAATTACATCGTTTTTTGGCTATTGGTAATGCGGATGTGGTGGCTTCTTTTGCCGATAGTCTCGATACTGCTAGTGTCGAACAATTAAAAGCGATCGCCTCTCGTTTAGATACCCTTCGTCAACAACGGAGAGAACGCTAATGCACAGTTTAATGTTATTACTAGCATTAACTATCGCCATTGGTTTACGTTGGTTTCTGCCCAGCTATCAGCGTCGTTGGCAGACAACGCTATTTTTCTTTCTCTTTCCTCCTTTGCTGCTGTTAATGACAGTTATATCGGTGGTTTGTATGGGCTATCGTGGGCAAATGTTGGGTTATAACTCCAGTTTAATTAGTTACTTTAGTGCCATAATTTGGCTAGTTTTTGCTATATTTTGTTTGATAAAACTCTCCTATCAAACTTGGCAAACCCATCGGGATTTTAGCAGTTATCCCCTCAAAAAAATCACCGCTCAGAAAGCGAGAGTTTTAGCAGTGAATTTTCCCTACAGTGCCAGAGTTGGCTTTTGGAAGTCGGAATTAATTGTGACGCAAGGATTATTAAATCTCTTAGATCAAGAACATTTACAAGCAGTTTTAGCCCACGAACAAGCTCACCAAGAATATCATGACACTTTCTGGTTTTTCTGGTTAGGTTGGTTGCGATCGATGTCTTCTTGGCTGCCCAATAGCGAGAATTTATGGTCAGAATTGGTCTTCTTGCGGGAATTACGCGCCGATAAGTACGCTTCTGGACAAGTGGATTATTTACTATTAGCTGAATCGCTGCTTTTAGTGGCAGAAAAAGTTAATCAAGTAGCGGAAATAAGTTTCTCCGATAGTTGCTGTGTCGCTCTCAATGATCATTCTTTAAATAATCGTTTATTAGAGAGAATCGATGCTTTAGTCGAGTCAGAAAACCCCGAACTTCCCAGATTTAACTATCAAGTCTGGCTATTGCTTTCCCTCTCCCTCGCTCCTTTCTTACTCTTGCCTTTACACTCCTAAAAATGACCCTAGAAGTTGGACAAAAAGCCCCCGAATTTGCCACCCCAAACCAAAGAGGCGAAATTAGTAAATTAGCAGATTTTGCCGGTCAGTGGTTGGTCTTATATTTTTATCCCAAAGATAACACTCCGGGCTGCAGCACAGAAGCGATCGATTTTACCGCTTTGTCGCCGCAATTTCAGCAATTAAACGCGGTAATTCTGGGAGTTAGTCCCGATTCAGAAAAGTCCCACTGTCGTTTTATTGAAAAACACAATTTAACTATTCAATTATTGAGCGATCCCGATCATCAACTGGCGGAAATTTATCAAGTCTGGGGATTAAAAAAATTTATGGGCAAGGAATATATGGGGATTAGACGCTCCACTTTCCTGATCGACCCCCGGGGAAATATTGCCTATATTTGGTCAAATGTCAAGGTAAAAGCCCATGCAGAAGCGGTTTTGAAAAAACTTGAGGAATTGCAGTAGGAAGCCCTCAGTACCCAATATTTACGGGTAGGCAATCGCGCCCTTTCGTGTTAGACTAGAAAAGTTGTCAAAAATCGCACATCTAGGCGATCGGGTGTTTCTAGGAATCTAGAAATCCAGCCCTAGATGGAGGATAAACCCGAAAAGGAGAAAAATATGCCCGTTGTCTCTCTTGCAGAATTGCTAGAGTCTGGGGTTCACTTTGGCCATCAAACGCGCCGTTGGAACCCGAAAATGTCTCAGTACATCTACACTGCCCGGAATGGGGTTCATATCATTGATTTGGTGCAAACTGCCCAATTAATCGAAGAAGCTTACGAATTTGTCCGAGGAGAAGCCGATCGCGGTAAACGCTTTTTATTCATCGGTACGAAACGGCAAGCGGCAGCAATCATTAAACAGGAAGCTTTACGCAGCGGTAGCCACTTCGTTAACCAACGCTGGTTAGGGGGAATGTTAACCAACTGGGAAACCATTCGCGGCCGGGTAGAAAGACTCAAAGAATTAGAAGAATTAGAAAATAGCGGAGCCCTCGATAAACGACCGAAAAAAGAAGCATCGGTACTGCGTCGGGAATTAGGCAAACTAGAAAAATACCTCGGTGGCATTAAAACCATGCGCCGGCTGCCGGATTTAGTCATCGTAGTGGATCAGCGTCGGGAATACAACGCTATCCAAGAATGCCAAAAATTGGGCATTCCCATCATCTCCCTCTTGGATACTAACTGCGATCCTGACTTGGTAGATGTGCCGATTCCCGCCAACGATGACGCAATTCGCTCAGTCAAACTGATTTTAGGCAAAATTAGCGATGCGATCATCGAAGGTCGTCGCGGTGGTCAAGCAGCGGTGGAAGAATACGAGGAAGAATACGATAATGAAACCGAGTACGAGGAAGAAGGTGATTATTCCCAATACGCCGCCGAATTTGCCAGTGGAGACGACGATAACTAGGGAAAATTAGCTATTGATCGCAGCTAGGTTCGGGGGGAAACTTTCCGAGCCTATCGAGCGGTCAAACCTGCCCCTCTCGTGGCATGATCAATTATAAGCAGTAGGTTAGGAATTTTATGGCGGAAATTACAGCACAACAGGTTAAAGAACTTAGGGAAAAGACCGGCGCCGGCATGATGGATTGCAAGAGGGCGCTGACGGAAAACGCGGGGGATATAACCAAAGCGATCGAATGGTTGCGTCAAAAAGGGATTACTTCCGCCGAGAAAAAAGCTAGTCGGGTAGCGGCAGAAGGGATGATCGGCAGTTACATCCACACCGGCAGCCGCATCGGTGTTTTAGTGGAAGTGAACTGTGAAACCGATTTTGTGGCCCGTCGCGAGGAGTTCAAAAAATTGGTTAATGACGTGGCCATGCAGATTGCCGCTTGTCCTAACGTCGAATATGTAAAAGTGGCCGATATTCCCGCCGAAATCGCCGCCAAAGAAAAAGAAATTGAGATGGGACGGGACGATTTAGCCAATAAACCCGATAATATCAAAGAAAAAATCGTGGCCGGCCGCATTGAAAAACGTTTGAAAGAACTTTCTCTGCTCGATCAACCCTTTATCCGCGATCAGAACATCAGTATTGACGAATTGCTCAAACAAGCGATCGCCGCTTTGGGAGAAAATATTCAGGTGCGTCGTTTCCAACGCTTTGTACTAGGTGAAGGGATCGAGAAAGAAGAAACGGATTTCGCCGCCGAAGTAGCCGCCCAAATGGGACAAAAAGCCCCGGAACCCGTAGCAGCAGCCCCGCAAGTGGAGGAAAAAGCCCCGGAACCGGCAGCGAAGGATAATCCGCCCGCTAAAGGCAAAAAGAAAAAGTAAGTTCAATGAAGATAAATCTGGTGGGGTGCGAGTTTCGTACCCTTTTTGTCTTCAGGGAATTATGAATTATTTGCACTCGTGGTCTCTAGAGGTTGTCGAACGGAAAAAAATGCAGATTCAGGACAAAATAACCGAAATAGCCGCTAAAACAGCGAAAGCGATCGAACTTTCTCAAAATTATTTACTTTCTACCCAATACTCTGACGGTTACTGGTGGGCAGAATTAGAATCTAATGTCACCATCACCTCAGAAGCAATTTTACTGCACAAAATCTGGAAAACTGACAAAAAACGCCCCCTAGACAAAGCAGCCACCTATCTGCGTCAGCAACAGTGTCCTAACGGCGCTTGGGAGTTATTTTATGGTGATGGTGGCGATCTTAGCACCACTGTGGAAGCCTACATGGGGCTGCGACTATTGGGAATTCCCGCTAATGATCCTGCTTTAGAAAAAGCTAGAGAATTTATCTTAGCTAAAGGTGGCATCAGCAAAACCCGCATTTTCACCAAAATGCACCTCGCTTTGATTGGTTGTTACGATTGGCAGGGGGTTCCCTCTATCCCCGCTTGGATTATGCTACTGCCGGAAAATTTCCCTTTTACTATCTATGAAATGTCCAGTTGGGCGCGGGGAAGTACGGTTCCTTTATTAATTGTTTTTGACAAAAAACCCGTGTATAAAATCGGTTTTAATCTCGATGAACTCTATACAGAAGGGGTGAATAATGTCAAGTATGAGTTACCAAAAAATAACGATTGGGCGGATGTTTTCCTCTGGTTAGATGGGCTGTTTAAATGGGCAGAAAAAACTGATTTAGTTCCCTTCCGTCAAGAAAGTCTGAAAGCGGCGGAAAAATGGGTAATTGAACGACAGGAAGACACGGGCGATTGGGGAGGAATTATCCCAGCGATGTTAAATTCCCTGTTAGCTTTAAAAGCCCTAGGTTATGATGTTTACGATCCGATTGTTGCCCGCGGTTTAAAAGCGGTGGATAATTTTGCCATTGAGACAGATAATACCTATTGTGTACAGCCCTGTGTTTCGCCGGTTTGGGATACGGCTTGGGTAATTCGATCGCTAATTGAATCTGGGCTAAATCCCGCTCATCCAGCTATGATTAAAGCGGGACAATGGTTAATCGATCAACAAATTCTTGATTATGGCGATTGGGCGATTAAAAATAAAATCGGAACCCCCGGGGGTTGGGCTTTTGAATTTGATAATCGCTGGTATCCAGATTTAGACGATTCGGCAGTGGTGGTGATGGCTTTAGAGTTAATTAAAATGCCCGATGAAAATATTAAAAAAGCTGTGATGAAACGGGCAGTTAATTGGATGGCTACTATGCAGTGTAAAGCTGGTGGTTGGGGAGCTTTTGACATCGATAACGATCAAAACTGGCTTAATTCTTTGCCCTATGCCGATCTAAAAGCAATGATCGATCCTAATACGGCTGATGTTACTGCCAGAGTTCTAGAAATGTTAGGTACTTGTGATGTCAACATGGAGGAAAATCGAGTTAAAAAAGCTTTGGATTATCTGGAAAAAGAACAGGAAGCTGATGGTAGTTGGTTTGGTCGTTGGGGTGTAAATTATATTTATGGAACCAGTGGGGCATTATCTGCTTTGGCTTTTCTGGAACCGAATAAATATCGCCATCAATTGCAAAAAGGAGCCAATTGGTTAAGCAGTTGTCAAAATGTTGATGGTGGTTGGGGTGAAACCTGTTTTAGTTACAATAACCCTAAATTTAAAGGACAGGGAAATAGTACCGCTTCCCAAACTGCTTGGGCATTAATCGGTTTATTAGCCGTCGGGAAAGTCACCGGCAATTATCAGCGAGAAGTGATTGAAAAGGGCGTTAACTATCTTCTTGTTACCCAAAAAGAAAATGGTACATGGGATGAAGATTACTTCACCGGTACAGGTTTTCCCTGTCATTTTTACCTGAAATATCATTTCTATCAGCAGTATTTTACTCTACTGGCTTTGGGGCGTTATCGGGCTTTGATTTAGTCCGTTAACCTATGCGTTAAGACAGGAAATAAGCTTAACTGTCTAGCGCATTTTTTGTGACTAACTAGGAAAAAATAAATCAGGAGATATATTTAAAAAATTGGCTAATTTTTGAATGTAGATAGGAGTTAAATCTTGTTGGCCATCAAGAATGTCATCCAGGGTTGACTTGCTTTCAAAAATAGATAGCAAATCTTGCTTTTGTAGTTTTTTTTCCTCTAATATAAATTTCAACAATTCAAGTCCATAAATATCAGGTATTGGCTCTTGATTTTCCTCATACTCATAAATTAAAGACCCTAAAACATTTAGATATTCCCTTTCTTCTACCGTTAATTGGGGTTTGTCTAAAAGGCGATTAATAACCTCCTGCATCATTTCTAAGTCTTCCTCATCGTGAATAGGACGAGGAGGGTATTGCTTTAATAATTCTAAGTATTTATCAGTGGCAAACATAAAGATAACTCTAATTTTATGGTTTAAATAGGGGTGACTGAAGGAGATACAAAATTTTTAGTTAATAATTTATAGTTTTCATAAGTGGGTGGGTGGAATTAAATATAAGATGAACGTAGGTTGGGTTGAAGCATGAAACCCAACGCCCGCATGGGTTACGCTACCGCTAACCCATCCTACAAATAATTTTTCCTCCCTACTTATTTGGAGATTCAGAGATTTAGATCAATATTTATTGAACCACGAATCTTTTTTCCATTGGTTTTTATTATATTCAGCATGGGTTAGTACTTTTCTAATAAAAATCTTTCCATCTTGAAAATCAACAAAAGTTATTAGTCGATAGTTGTTGCCGCAAATGTTGAATACTATAAAATTACCCACTAAGTCAGCCGAAGAAAAATCCTGACGAATATCTTGGAAACTTTGCCATTTTGCTTGACTAACTTGCTTGTACCAATAACGTAGACCAGCCTGAGCCTCTGGATGAGTTTCCCAAAAAATTCTTAAGGTGGATATTGAAATAATATGCATAATTTTTTATTAGATCTTTTAAGTTTTATTTTCATAACAAATATTCTCCTTGTTTGCTTGTTTGCAATTGGGTCAGTCACCCCAGCCCAAGTATAGCAAACTGCGAAGCCTCTAGTCAAGTATTTTAATTTCTCTGATAAACCGCATCCACAGGGAAACCCGTAGTTTTGCTTTTTCGGCTACGATACTTGCATAGCAATACTTTTAAGGCTTAATGGCTTGCCCGTGAAAGTCCAGTTATCTAGCTGGTTGCGGTTTATTAATATTTATTAATTAGCAGAATTTGTAATTAACTAGCTAAGTCTCTTGATAGCCGACTCAAGGCTAAAAAATTTATTTAGTAGTAATTACACTTATGCTCGATCGACTATTGCCTTTAGATACCTCACACCTTAATAATTAAGTATAGAATAGCCAAGTCTCCAGACTACCGCTTAACCAAAACTTCTATTATCCTGATGAGAAACCTCTATTTTCTTTTGCCCGGTACTACTTCTCCTTTTGGTGGGGGTGGACTGTGGGCAGAAATGAAAACCGTCAATTTGGCTAGTCAAATTTGTACCGCCCAGATTGTGACTTATCGTCAAAAAGAGTTAAATTATCCTTTTTTAGAGGATATACTCGCGAAAATAAGCTCGGATGACAGTATTTTTGTGGTTAGCTGGGGTTTTGATCTTCCTAAACTGGTGCAAAGATTGCGATCGCATAATATCATTTATCATGCCCATAGTACAGGTTACGGCTTCCGTTTACCCTCCCAAATACCAATTATCACCGTTAGCCGTAATACTATGGGTTATTGGGGAGAAAAGGCTCCTAATGCTTTAATTTACTATCTTCCTAATCAAATTGGCTCAGAATTTCTCAATTTAGGCTTAGAAAGAGATATCGATGTCCTAGTACAGGGGCGCAAATCCTCAAAGTATCTTCTCAATCGTCTAGTTCCCGCCCTCCGTCCCCACTGTCGCGTTAAGGTTTTAGATAGCTATGTGGAGGATTTAGTGGGATTATTCAATCGCAGTCGGGTTTATCTCTACGATTCGGCTGAATATTGGGCTGTAAACGGTTTAACGGAGGGTTTTGGCTTACCGCCCCTGGAAGCTTTAGCCTGTGGTTGTACGGTATTTTCTGGTGTTAATAGCGCCCTAGCCGATTATCTCGATCCCGGTTTCAATTGTCAAAAAATCGGGGCTTATTCCAGTCAATACGATCTGGAACGTATTCTTAATTATGCCCGTAATTTTCCCGTTAATTCTTTACAGGCTAATTTTCTCGATGATTATCATCCCGAAAAATTACTACCACGTTTTGAAACAATTTTAAGAGAAATTAATGATTTCTTTGATATTAAAAAACATTATCCGGCTGATATAGAAGGTTTAGAACCCCTGCGACTTAAAAAATTATGGATACAGAGTTCCCTCGCTAAACTTAAGAAAAAACTGTTTAAGTAGCAGTGATATTTCCTTAATTATTCGCTAATTCAAAAATGAAACCCACGACTTCTTAAGAGTTGACAGAGAAAGACCGATCGGCTATTCAGTTATCAGTGATCAGTGATCAGTTATCAGTGAACAGGGATATCGGGAGAAAAAAGCTGATGGCTGACTCCCCAAAAGGAAAACTTTCTACTTCACCATTAAGATAACTGCTATATAATTATTTCTAACTCTTACCCCCAGGATATTTATGAAGCGAGGAATTTACATTACCGCTAATGATCGAGTTATCGAGCAGGCGATCGCATTAATGAATAGTATTCGTTTGTACGATCCCGATTCTCCCGTCATCTTGATTCCCTACGACAATAATTATCAAAAAATTGCCGATTTATTGTCCGAAAAATATGGCGTTATTCTCTATCCCGATCTGCAATTGGTGGAAGAATTGGCACAGAAAATCTATGATATTTTTGGAGAAAAATTCTTTGCTCGTCCCAATCAATTTCGCAAGCAGGTGTGTTGGTTTGGAGAATTAGATCAATTTCTTTATATCGATACGGATATCGTAGTTTTTGAAAAAATAATAGATAATCTAAATTTCCTCGATACCTACGATTTTCTCTGCTGTGATTACCAACACAAAAAAGGGATTACTGATGTTTTTAATCAGATTGTTTTAGAACAAGGAATCTTCACAGAAAATGATCTAACTGGAATGTTTAACGGTGGTTTTTGGGCTAGTAAAAAGAATCTGTTCTCAGAACAGGAATTATATAGCGCTTTTCAAGAATGTGCCGATCATCCAGAATATTTTGATTTTTCTCAAAAAACCTCCGATCAACCGATTATTAATTATACCATTCTCAAACGAGTTCCCAATCGATTTAATATTGTCCGCGCTCCGGGTTGTCAAGCGGGAAATTGGGGGGGAAGTTCTCATTTTCAACGTCAGGGGAATATCTTAATCGATCCGAGATTAAATCAGCCCTTAAAATATTTACATTGGGCAGGAATTCGCATTGAACCGGGTTGTCCCTACTGGGATATCTGGAAATATTATCGTTATCTAGATGATCCTAATCCCCCCGCAGATCCGCCAGCAAGCAAACCAAAAAATCCTTTTCAGAGATTATTAGATAAAATCAAATTATAGGTTTGATTTTTCCTCTCGCACCATTAAGATAACTGCTGCAATTTAACTCCAATCCTGTTGCTCCTCGGTTTGGCGAATTTGATACACTTGTCCGTGACTGTGCAGTGGTCGAGTTTTTGCCCATAAACTAGCTTCATCTAACTGCCATTTTTCTAGGATTAAATCTAAATCTCTTTGGATTTCTCTTGCCCCCGGAAAGTTTTGATAACGTATGCGTAAACGAGCGCATTCAGCTAAGTTTAAATCATTGGGTTCTGATTGCAGTAGCTGATCAACAATCGGGCGATCGAGTCTTTCCTGTGGATGTTGTTGTTCTTGATTTTTACTAGCCATAATTAATCGAACCAACCGATATCGGAATCCGTTAACTCTGTGGGGGTAGGAGTGGGGGCAATATAACGGGCTAAAGTGGCCATTTCAAAGTTATAAAGACTGGGTTTCTTAGGCAATAGTTTGGTAATTGCTGACGGTTCAGGGGTGGGGGTGTGACTATTTTCTAGGGTTTTAATTTGATTATATAATTTTTCAATTAACTGTTTTTTCTCAGTCAGTTCTGTTTCTGTCTTGCTTAATTGACTCGATAATTTTTCAATTAACTGTTTTTTCTCAGTCAGTTCTGTTTCTGTCTTGCTTAATTGACTCGATAATTGTGCCACCAAAGTAGTTTTTTCCGAGAGGACAGATTCTAACTGCTCGGTCTGTTGTTGTAACTGCTGTAAACTGACAGAGAGTTCCAGATGTTCTTTAAGTTCTTCTTCCAGAGAAATAACTTTTTCTTGGAGAGTTTGCCCATTTTTCTCGGTTTTTTCTAATTCTGCCGTCAAGTCGTTAATTTTTGCCTGTAAGGTGGCGTTAGTTTCCTTAGAACGTTTGGCAGAAGGAGAGGGTTGGGATTCTACCTCTTTATTAGCTTCTGTACGGATGAGATCGTTTAAATTACCTTTGGTCATCGAAAATTTGGGTCTGAAACCCCGTCGTTCTACGACGGCTTTACTGTTAAATATTAGCACATTTACGAAATATATGCTAAAATGTGAGACATGGAAAAAGCCTATTCGTTTCGATTTTACCCCACACCAACACAAGAGTC